>DASUEL010000722.1:0-3586 GCA_036275095.1 Bdellovibrionales bacterium | reverse complement strand
GCCGACGGCGCCGCTGAGCGATGGCGACTCATCTTCTTCATATTCGAAAATCGTTTCAGTAGTTTCTTCGGCCGGCGCTTCATCGGGCTGCGCCGTTTTCGGCTTTTTCTTCTTATCGCTCATTTCAAACTCCGGCGTATCCTAGGTGGTTCGCTTGCCGTAGAGCTCTTCGACGCGTTTGTGGTACGAGCTCATCATGTTGGGCAAGTTGACTTCAATCACGCCCTTGGCGATCGGGCCCGGCACGAGCAGGCCCATCTTCGCGTCGATCGAATAGGTCGCGCGGGTCTTGCCCGCCTCGTCGGCGAGCTTCCAGGAGCCGTTCATCTGTTTGAAGATGTCGCCGTGGGCGAACTCCCAAGTGATCGACGTCGGCTCGGTCTCGTTCATCCAAAGGCTGTAAGTGAAGTTCTTGATGAGGCTGATCTTCATCTCGACGAGCTTACGGTTGCCTTTGCTCTCGACGACGTGACAGGCTTTGCATTCGGGCAAAAACTTCGGGTAGCTCTCGTAATCCGAGATGATTTTGTAGAACTCCGGAACGGTGCAATTGAAGACTTCGGTCACCGATGCGCTCGCCATAGCCCCCTCCGCTCACATTATATGCACTTTAAGGCCGAGGTCTCAAGGCTTCTTATTGAGCTGGTGGTGCGCCTCGATCACGCGGACCGTTCCCGTTTTCGAGCGCATTACCATCGAATGGGTCTTCGCGCGATGGCCTGGGTCGAAACGAACGCCGCGCAAGAGCGGACCGTCGGTGACGCCCGTCGCGCAGAACATCACTTCCCCGCGTGCCAGCTCGGTCAATGTGTAGACCTTTTCAAGATCGGTGATGCCCATCTTGCGTGCGCGAGCCTTTTCGTCTTCATTTCGAAATACGAGCCGCCCCTGGAAATCGCCCTCCATGCACTTGAGCGCGGCCGCCGAGATCACACCCTCTGGCGCGCCGCCGATTCCCATGAGCAGGTCGATGCCGGAATCGGGCAACGCGGTCGCGAGTGCCGCCGACACGTCGCCGTCGCCGATGAGGCGAATGCGTGCGCCGAGCGCTCGAACCTGCGCGATGAGCTTTTCGTGGCGGGGCCGGTCGAGAATCATGACGGTGAGCTCTTGCACGGATTTGCCGAGCGCCTTGGCCACGTTGCGCACGTTGGTCTCGACCGGGGCCGTGATATCGATGTGGCCTTTGCCCGCGGGGCCGACCGCGATTTTGTCCATGTAGGTATCAGGCGCGTGGAGAAAGTCGCCTTCGTTCGCGACCGCGATCACTGAAAGCGCGCCGACGCCGCCTTTCGCGCAAATGTCGGTGCCCTCGAGCGGGTCGAGCGCGATGTCGATCTTCGGCGCGCCGTCTTCGCGGAAGCCGACCTTCTCGCCGATGTAAAGCATGGGCGCTTCATCGCGCTCGCCTTCACCGATGACGACCGTTCCGTTGATGTGAACCGAGTCGAACGCGCGCCTCATGGCATCGACGGCGGCCTGGTCGGCGGCCTTCGAGTCGCCACGCCCCATCAGGTGGGCGCATGCAAGCGCCGCGGCTTCAGTGATGCGCACGAATTCTAGGGCCAGGTTTCTGTCCATGGGGATGCCTCCACGATCTCGTTGAATTTGGCCGGCACGCGGCACGGCTTGAGCTGCTCGCTCAGCGGAACATGAACCGTGACTCCGGTCACGAGGCTCTCGCCGCTGTCGGCGCGCACGATATTGTATTGAAAGCGGTAGCGAATGCCTTCGCGCCGCACCTGCATCCGCACGTCGATCTCTTCGTTGTGCGCGGCGGGTTTCGCGTAGCGGGCATACGCTTCGATGACGGCGAAACCTATTTTGTGCGTCTTCCAAAGTAGATCGGCCAGGCCGTTCTCGCGCACCCAGGCGCCGCGCGCTTCTTCGAAAAAGCGAAAGTAGTTTGAATGATGAACGACGCCCATCGCATCGGTCTCGTAAAACACGACTCTGCGCCGGATGGTAAAGTAGCTCATGCCCGCTCCGCTTCGTTGAGAGCAACCAGCAGCCAACTGATTTCGGGACCGGGTTCTTTCGCCTGCGAGAGCAGTTTCACGACCCGCGCGACGAGCCCGCCGTCGGCGGCGCTGCCCGCGCGCACGGACTCGAAAAGAACCGGTGAGTAGTAGTCTTCGATGGCCGAAATCAAGTCGGCGCGGCTCTTGCCCTGCTGGAGCTTGCCGCCGTCGAGCACCAGAATTTGATTGTCGATTTCGATGATCGCCTTGGCGAGCGCTCCGCTACGGATCCATATGAATACGTTGGTGTCTTTCGGGCCGTGATACCAATGGTTGAAATCTTGGCTCGAGCGGAACATTCCGGGATCGACTTTGCGCAGGCTGAGGCCGAGAAGATTGTCGCTCAAAAACGTTTCGAACGCGAGGCGCGCGCCACTGGAGAGCGCGTCGAACTGCAGACCCACCATCGAACCGTCGGCCCGCATGATGCGCGCGCCGACCTCAACCGGTTCTTGGCCCGCGAACATGAAGCTCAACGTCACCGCTTGGCCTTTCTCGATCGGCTTGCCTCCGGGTTGAACGACCGCGGCGCCGGTGTAGCTGAGGTCGAGCACGTCGGTGACGGAGCCGCCGGGCCAGCGCACCTGCCCGCCGACCAGCCGCTGAAACGCCTCGGCGCTCTGCAGGAAGATTCGCGGGTAACGTCTGCGGTCTTTCGCTTGATCTTGCGGTCTGTTCATTGGCCCGGTCCTTTTGCCGCGGGTGTCTGCTTCACGGCCGATTTCTTCAAGTCTTTTTTGTACTCGCCTTCGATGTACTCGCGCATCAGGCCCGCCACGCGCTGGCTGACGACCTCGATCATGATACTTTTGATCGCGTCAGGCAAAGGGAGTTTCTTGCTTTCGTGCTCCGAGTACAGCGACATTTCGGTTCGCCGCCGCTCGAAATCCTCCAGGCGTATCGTTCCGGTCATTCCGGTAAACGCGCCCTCGGTCGTCTCCCAACGGATCTCTTTGTACTTCACCTCGTCGATGAACTTCAGGTGCAGAACCAAGAACGCCTGGTACCCGAGCGCGGTCACGATCAGGTGGAGGCGCTTTCGGTCCGGGAAGTACTCGGCGTTTTTAAAATGGGAACTCACTTTAGGCAAGCGCTCAAACTCGCGCACTTTCGCCCACGCGTAAGAGAGGGGCACCGAGACATGACCCGCCGCCACGACTTGCAGACGCTCTTTATCGCTTTTGGCGGCGCCTTTTTCGATTTTGGCCGATACCGCGAGGTCTCGCTTGTCAACGATTCCCTCGTAAACGCCGGGCGCCTTCCAAAACGGGCGTTTCTCTCCCTCCCCGTCGACGGGGACTTCGGCGCCGAGAGCCGTGGCCGTGATCAGCGCCGCGGTCAGAATCGCCGAAATAGGGGGAATAATTGACACCTTTCAAACCTCGCAAGTAGAACAGTAAGTGCAAGCTGCACATAGTTTGGCGGCCTGCCGCTAGAGTGTCAAATTCAGGGCTGTCAAATTTAAGGGTGGCAGATTCATGCGGCTTTCAAATCGGCTTAAGCGCGACATACCGAATCTTGTAACTCTCTCCAGAATTCTATTCGTGCCGCTGATCGTTTGGGTG
>DASUEL010000721.1:0-2321 GCA_036275095.1 Bdellovibrionales bacterium | reverse complement strand
GTTGATGAGGCGAAACCTGAGCGGCGCCAGCGACTCCACTACCATCTGGATTTTTTGACCGCGCACGAGTGCCGTATCGGATGTATTCAAAACGGGTAGATAACTTCCGTCGAAGTTCACGAGAATGTGGTCTTCGCCGGGGGTCTCCTCGACAGTTGCCCACACCAGCTGCCCCAGCTTGAAGTTCTCGAATGACGCGCTCATGGGCGCTCAACCTTAATGCGTTTGAACGCGTAAGGCGTGGTCTTCGTGTCTTTCGGAAGTACCGATGATTTGCGAATACCGAATTGAGCCGTGGTTTTGGTGGCAATGGCCTGCTGACCGGCTTCGGTCTGCAGCTGCTCCTCGAGCACCTGGGCGGCGAAGGAGATTTCGGTGTTCGTCGCGACCGTGCGCGTGGCGGGTTGTGACGCTGACTTCTCGTCGTCTTCGAATTCGAACGCGGAGTTCATCGCGGCGGCGGCCGCGAACGTGGCAGCCTTGCTCGCGGCGGCGGAGGCGGACTGCGCCGAGGCTGTGGATATCGTCGTGGACTTGTGGACTGGCGCGGGGGCCGGTTGAGTCGCGGCGGAGGACTGAGTCGCGGGCGCGGACATGTACCCTGGCGCGGCCGTGTGTGCGGCAGGCGTGACCGAGGACGCCGCGGGCGTGTCTACACTCGTCGCGGACGCGGCGAAGGTTTGCGCGGACTGCGCGCGCAGCTGCTCACGGATGCGGTCGAAGTCTTGCAGCGCCGGTGACTGGTTCACGTCGAGAGGCTCGTTTTGTGTCGAAAGCGTGAAAGGCGTTTGCGATGTCTTGGCCCATTCGGGAATCTCGGACTCGCTGAACACCATTTGATCTTTGTTCATGCGCACGATGAGCTCGAGCTCGCCGCGTGGAATGTCGACTTTTTGCGCGATCTCTTCGAGGCTCAGACCGCGATTCGCGAGGCGCGCGGCCTCAATGTACTTCGCCGTCGCCTGACGCTCGATGATTTCCTGATGCGGGATTTTGTCTTGGAATATTTTCGAGACTTCGAGGCTTTTCGCGATCGAGCGTTCGATGGACAAAACGTGGCGGTCAGCTTCCTCGGTTTTGTCGTGAATCTCCTTGATCTTGCTGTTGATGAGCGCGGTCAGCTGCTTGACCTGGGTTTCGGTACGGTCGGAGAGATCCTCGAGCACGGCGATTTTACTCTGAAGAAGCTGGAGGCCGCGGCTCAGACGCGGATCTTCTTGATTGCGGAACTTGCGGAAGAGATTCCACATTGAAAACAATCCGAGAATCAAAGCCAAGTTGATAGCGACCTGGACCAAGAGCCAAATGCTCATAGCGCGCCTCCGGTTATCTTCGCCATGTTCGGAGTGAGCCGAACCGTTTCCCGCGATCCGGCGGGATTTGACTAGGGCGAACTCTATTTAAATTCTATCGAGGCGCGTTGGCCCACACAACGGCGGGCGGGTTTTCAGGCACAGAGTTCGACCTTGGTTCAGTCGAGTGTGAAATCCGTGCAGACCGCAAGTGAATCGGTCGCACATCCGGCCGTTGGGGGCGCGTTTGGGGTTGGCGGTGTGCGCGGTTCGGGGCGCGCGACGAGGTTGGCGGCGGGCGTGGGGACCGGGCGTGTTTGGGGGCCGGGCGTTGCGGTTGGCGGCGGGCGTGGGGGCCGGGCGTGGCGGTTGGCTGCGGGCGTGTGCGCGGGGTCGCGGGCGTGGCGATTGGCTGCGGGCGTGGCGATTGGCTGCGGGCGTGATTGGTTGCGGGCGTGTGCACGGGGTCGCGAGCAGCCTGGTGGCGCGGGCGTGTCTGCGCGTCAGCTCGATAGGTTAGAGGTGTGCGTTTGGCTGCGGTTCACGCCGAGCTGTATCTCCACGGACGCACTTTGGCGTCGTTGACGATGTACCGCGCATCACCGCGTTCGTGACCGAAGCCTTCGAGCTGATTGATGTGAATGTAATCGCGCAGGTTCAAAAACGCTTTCATTCCCAATATTACGCGTGTGAACGGGCGATAATCCCAGAAGCGGTCTTTCGCGGACGTCTTCAGCGGGTTCCAGCGGCTTGCACCGGTCACGGCCATCGCGATCGCAGCGGTCACGGCTTTGATGAACGGCGCGTACGTGAAGCGGTTCGCAAGCCTGATGTGAAAATGAAGATGATTTCCGACGACGGCTAGCGAAATCAGGCGAACTCCGAACTTGGCCGAGAAGCGCTTCACGATTTCGCGAATCCTTCGCTCGTTCGCGGCTGCTTTGAAGGACCAAGCCCCCTTCGCCTTCGACGATCTCAGGACCAGGTGCATTGAGTGCCGGGTCGCAAGAGGCCGAGGCCCGGCTCGGC
>DASUEL010000720.1:0-7533 GCA_036275095.1 Bdellovibrionales bacterium | reverse complement strand
TCAGCTTCGGTTTGAAACTCGTTTACGATGATTCGGTCGCGCTCAAACAGACGCTCGATCTGTCGCGTATTGTGGCCTTCGACATCAAGACGGCCATCAACCAGAGCCGGCCTCGCATGCCGGCCTCCGAAAAGGCCGAGCTCCAAAATTACGCCGCATTCCTGAAGTGAGCTTTCAAACGCTTCGAATGAAGAAGAGCCGCACTGTGCGGCTCCTCGGGCGCCATCAGAACTTGAACTTGCCCTTCAGGGCGTCTTCTACGGCCTTCTTGCCTTGATTCTCGGCTTGGTTTTTCGCCTCGGCGAGCTTGGCCTCGGCTTGGCCTTTGAGTTTGTCGGCTTCTTTTTGTTTCTCGGCGACCTGCGAGTTCACCTGGTTTTGAACGCCCGCGTACTGATCGGTCAGAGCCTTTTTTTGCGAGCCGATCTTCTCGTCGACGATCTTCTGAATCTGCGCGCGGGCCTCGTCGAGCTTGGCTTTCAGCTGGCGCTCGAAGCCTTTTTGAAGCTCGGCCGCCAAATTTGAAACGATGTTGAACTTCAAATCCGAGAGCGTTCCCCGGGCATCGGCATTGACCGTCACCTGCTTGATGTCGCTGACCGCGCCTTTGATCAGGCCGTCGAGCTGCTGCGATTGCGCGCCGACGACATAATCGATGTTCGTGAATTTGGAATCGGCGCTAAACGTGAGCTCGTCGCCCACGACGGAGCCTTCAATGGTGGTCGAGCCCGCCGCTTTGCCGAAGCCGAACTTCAGGCTGTCGGTATTCGAAAGCATTTGCTCGGAAACGGGGAAGCGCGCGATCGCGGCCTTCAGCTTCTGTTTCGGGACGTCACCGGTGTGATCGAGCGTCACGCGCGCTTCGACGCCTTCGAGGCCGGGGCCGGGAAAGTTGCCTTCCATCTGTAAGATAGTCGGCTTGCCGATCTGACTCGGCTTCGAACAAACGTCGAGAATCTCGCCTCTAACGTCTCCGCCGAACGGAGAGTTCTTCGCTTGCGAGCTCAGGGCCGCGCGCTTCAGCCAAAAGAGCGGGTAGCCCGTCGTCACCGGGAACTGAAACGTCTTTCCGGCGCTGCGGCTGGGAGGCTCGATTTTATCTTCGAGCTTTTCATCTTCGGATTTCTTGGGCGGCAGATATTTGCGGGCGAGCAACATGTAGCGCTTGGCCTGTCCTAATTTCGAAAGAAACTGCTCGCCGAAAAACTGTTTCGATAGGTTCTCGGTGTCGATGCGGGGGAGCTTGAGTTTCGACTCGATACCTTGAATGTCTTTCTTGACGACCTCGTCCAGCTCTTTGATCGAATTTTGAAATTGATTGACGCCCGACTTTACGGTGTCGCCCGCGGTTTTCACGCGATTGACTTTGTCATTGGCTTCTTTGATGAGACTGTCGGCGTCTTGAACCTGCTTCTGCAGCTCGGCCGGATTGTTGGTGCCGCCGATTCGCAGGTTCTGGATCCGGCTTTGCAGGTTCTGCAAGTCTTGTCCAGACGGCAGATTGGCCATTGCGGCCTTCCACTCCTTTTCTTTATTACCCAGCTCGGCTTGCAGTTGCGCGATCTTGGCTTGCGACTCCAGGTTGCCGATGCTCTTCAGCCCCTCTAAATCGAGCGCGCCCTCGAGAAGCTTCGCGGCGTCGGCCAGCGCATTGCCTTTGGCCTCCTCTTTTTCGGTCTCGACTTCCGGATCGGGCTTTCGGGTGATGCGGCCCGGGCGTTTTCGGGGAGTCCCGACTTGAAGATCGGAGATCGATGCGTCCTCGATCACGAACTTCATTCGAAGCAGTGCGTCCCACAAGAATTTGAAATGCATTCGGCCGATCGAGACCGAGTTCTTCGACGGCTCCGCGAGGCTCGTCACTTCGACTCCGAGGATTTCGAAGTCGCCCCTGATGAAGCTGGTGTTCACATCGGCGACATCGACTTCGGCGCCATTGGCATAAGTCGCTCCGAACTCGATGGCCCGGCGGAGGTGCCCGTCAAAAAAGACGATAAAGTACAGGGCGATGAGGCCCACGATGACCGCGAATGGTACGATTGCCTCGAAGCGAATCGGACCCTTGGCTTTTTTCTTCTTTTGTTCGCTCGTATTGTTCGTCTGATTCATATATTCACCCGCCGTTAATAAGAGCCGAAGGTTTCATCGTACTTGGCGTACCACTTATAGAAGTAAGTCGCCTGAACCAGCTTCCACAGTTTTGTTTGTTTGAAGCGCTCGACGACCGTCTTGCGATATTTGACGATCAAGATTTTCGAGACGAAAAAGACGACCGGCGTGAGCGCGATGGCCAGAATTCCCGAGCCCATCACGATGCTGTTATTGAAGCGCGTGTACGGAACGATCGGCATGTTGTACAGCTGGGTCCAAAGACCCTGGAGGCCGGGGGCCTGAAGCGCGGCTGAGCCGATTTGATGCGCCAAAGGGTCGATGATGAACGCAACGAACTTGAAAAAGAAAGCCGCCAAGAACGCCGCTCCAATCTGAATGCGGAAGAAGAACAACAGCACGAACACCAGCAGCGTCTGCAGCGAAAGCACCGGGCTGAAGCCCAAAATGAGCCCGCACGCGATACCCGCCGCGAGTTGATTGGTGCCGGTGTCGGAATTGAGAAGCTTGAAAAACGCGAAGAGCTGCTTCAACAAAAGCGTCACTTTGAACTCCCTGTTCAGTTCGAATTTTGTGTAAGAAAAGGATGCACAAATCCGATCAGCGTGTCTGCAGAAATATCCGTGATCAAGATTATTTAGCGCGCCGTTTCATTGGGCGGATGGGACGGGCAGACCCAGCGATTTCATGATTTTGAGGGCGTTGGTCGTCGGGCACGGGCCCGTGTGAATCTTGTAAGAAAACTTGAGGCCGCTGGCGTCGAGATCGTCCGCGAAGTGGAAGTTGCCGACCTCCGGCTGCGTCTCTTCGAGGTGGGTGAGCTCCAAGTCGTGGGTCGTGATGAACCCTAGGCTGTTGGTCGCCACGAGGGCGGCCGCGACGGCGCGGCTCCCGGCCAGGCGCTCGCGGTTGTTGGTTCCGCGAAACATTTCGTCGATCAAGTAAATCGTCGCGGGGCCGGCCTGCTCGAGGATCGCTTTCAGCCGAAGCGTTTCAGCGTAAAAATACGATACGCCGTCGCGAACGGAGTCTGAAACGCGAATGCACGTGAGCGGGCGCGCGAGCCGTGTCGTCATCTGAGCCGCGAACACGGGCGCTCCCATAAGCGCCAGAGTCTGGTTGAGTCCCACGGTTCGTAGAAACGTCGACTTGCCCGACATGTTCGAACCGGTGATGAGCACGAGGCGCTTTCCCGTCGGGAGGTCGAAGTCATTTGCGACCGCCTTGTCGGTGGAGATGAGCGGGTGCCGAACGCCCCGCAATTGAAGGCGCATCTCTTTCGTGAAAGAGGGGAACGTCCGCGTCTGGTAACGGAAGACGAGCGCCAGGCAGATCAATGTTTCGAACTCATGAAGCTCGTCGGTAAGCGGCCCCCAGAGTTTGTGAAGCTCCTGGCGCAGCTTCTCGGCGCGCCAGGCGAAGAATAGGCTCCACGGTATGGCGCCGTTGACGAGCACGACGACCAGCGGGTGGGTCTGCACGCTCAAGAGCGACGTCAGACGGTCGATACGCGTCAGAAATGGGGAGAAGGGAGACTTGTCGAGCGATGGCAAAAACTCGCGGCGCTCAATCGGCGCCATTTTTTCAAGATGACGGTAAATCGGCGCGAGCCTTTCGACATGAAGGCCCAGGCCTTGAATGCGGGTGAAGACTTCACCGCTCTTCGAAATGGCGAACATCGAATGCGCGAAAAACGCGAACCATATCGCTCCGACGGGAATCGCGGCTTCGGCAAGCGCGGCCGCTGCGATCGACGCCGAGAATGCCGCGAACAATATCCACGAGATCAAATGCCGCCGGTTGAAGCCCGCGTCGACGAACGGGGCCTCGAGCAGGCCTGAGTCGAAGAGGCCGGGACGTGCCTCGATGTCGGCACGGCCGATCACGATGAGCTTACGCAAAAAGCCCGCGCGCTGGCTCAAGCGGCGCACCTGGTTTTGCCGGTTCAGTATCGCGGCCTCGTCGAGCACGGGGCTCAACATGTGGTTGGCGAGGCGGCGGCGTCCGCTCTCGGTGAGCGTTTCGTCGATCTGGCTGAGCAGTGAATGCTCGCCGAAAAAATCGAGATCCATCGCGAGAGCCACCTTGTCCAACTGCGGCTGGGGCGTCGACGGCGGCTGGCCCTGGACGCGTCTCATTTGGCGTTCGTAAAAATCTTGAAGGGCGTCGACTCGCGCGAGATATTTGCGGATCAAGCGCGACTCACGCACGAGCCATGCGAAGGCGGCGCCAAGGACGAGTAGCAATCCCACGAGCCACGGGCTTCGCGCGCCCAATGAGAGCGCAGCCAGCACGCCGAAAATGACCGTGGCGAGCGCGAGACGAAATGAGAATATTCGATTCAGAGCGTGATTTCGGCGCTGTTGTTCTAAATTGAGCTGCGTAATCTTGCGTTGATTCGGCATAAGCGCTTGTCCCACTTTGATACCTACGATCTTGAGACGTCAAGGCGGTTTTGCTGGAGAGTCCGTGCCTGGACCCTTAAACTAGTCATGATGTGGTACGTTTCTCAACGCGAGGTTCTTCATGCTAGTGACTCACAAGCTCCAAATGACCCTGTCGCAAAACAATCCGCCCCGATTCATGAGATTCCTGGGGCAAGATGTCAGCTACCGGGACGCCGTCACGTTCATCAATAAATTCTCATACTTTCTTCAAAACTTCGTACAGCACAAAAAACGCGTCGGCGTTTTCATGCGCCATTCGCCCTACATTTACTACTCGTTTTTCGGGCTGGCGAATACGCTGAATCAGATGGTTCCGCTCAATCCCGATTGGTCGAATGAGGAGCTCGTCGAGGCGCTCGATGAGCTCGACGTCGATATGATCCTCATCGAAGAGGGCTTGAAGAAGCGCGCGACCGAAATCTCGCTGCTCTCGAAAAAGAAACCGCCCACGCTGCCCATCGACAGCCGCCGCTGCGGGGAGTACGACAAGGCCTACCGTCTTCCGGTCGGGATGTCAGCCAACGATAAAGACGTAATCCTTTGGCTGCCGAGCGACGGGCATTCAGGCAAAAGAAAGTGGATTCCCTACAATCACATCATGATCGAAGCTCAGGCCTTAGCCCTTCGCTTCGCTTACAAGAGCGCGCCCATCGACACGTTTTTCACGTACAAGCTCAGCCCGCTTCATCCCTTTGCTTTCATTCACGGCGGAATCGTTCCGCTGCTGAACGGCGCGTCCGTCATGCTTTCGGATCAAATCGCGCCCCTGGAGCTGATTCCTCAGCTGATGGAAGGCAAAGCCACTCGGCTCATCATCAATCCGCGCTGTCTCTTCGAGTTCCTCGATGGGATGAAGGCCAGTAATCTCAAATGGCCCCGGCTGCGCTCGATCACTCCAATCAAAAATCAGGTCAGCGCGGCGGCGCGCGCCCTTGCGGACGAACTTTTCAACGAGTCGAAAATCCTACAGCACTACGGCTGCATCGAGTCGGGTTTCGCCGCCACGATGATGACGATGGAGACCGCGAACGGCGGAGGGCATCTCGGCCAGGCACTTCCGGGCGTTACCATTCGCATTCTCGATGCGCACGGAAACGACGTGAAGCCCGGCAGCGGCCAAGTGGGTGAAATCGTTCTTTCGGGCAAGAACGTCACGAGCGGGTACCTTAAGGTGCATTCGGAGAATGACAAATTCGCCTTCCGCGGCACTTCGTTTTTCACGGGCGACGTCGGCTACGTGCAGAAGTCGGGCGAGCTCGTTTATGTCGGCAAAAAGCTGCTGGTTCCGCAGCATCAGGGCAACTACATCAACCCGATCGAAGCCGAGCAAAAGGTCAAAGCGCTTCCGGGCGTGGCCGAGGCGACGATCGTCAGCGTCGAAAATCGCATGGGCCGCCCGACACGTTTGCTGCTGTTGCAGCGAAACAACCCCGAGCTCGCCAACGCGAACGATGTGATGAAGTTCTGCAAAGAGAACCTGCCCGAGCACGTTCAGCCGGCGAACCTAGTGATGATCCCCGAGTTTCCGTATACGGAGTGGGGCACGATCGATCATCATAAGCTCGCGCGCCAGTTGCCCGCGGCTTAATGGCCAAAAATTCACAGTTCGGCGATGTCTCCTCCAGGATCTGAGTGTTTTCTCGGGCCCGGAGGGGAATAACGACATGCAAGAAAACGCCGAATACGATGACATTTCGAAGCTGGGTCACCTGATCAAAGGCATTCCCTTCGCGATGATGACGACCGTCGAGCCCGACGGCAAGCTCAAGAGCCGCCCGATGGCGGTTCAGCAGGTCGAATTCGACGGCGACTTCTGGTTCTTCACGAACGAGCACAGCGCGAAAGTCGACGACATAAGGCGGTTCCCCCAAGTCAACCTCGCATTCTCCCAAGAGCGGGAGCACCGCTTTATTTCGGTCTCCGGGCGCGCCGAGATCATCAACGACCCGATGAAGCGCGCCGAGCTCTGGCATCCGAGTTACAAGATGTTTTTTCCGAAGGGGCTCGAGGATCCCGATCTCACGCTGATGAAGGTGTCGGTTGAGCGCGCGGAATACTGGGATTCGCCGGGCAACTTCCTCGTGCAGCTGGTGAATTTCGCGCGCGCGGTCGCTGGCGGCCGCCCGAAATCCTCGGATCTCGGAGAGCACAAAAAACTGCATTGACCGGTCCGCGGCTCCCGAATAGTACTTTAGGTATGAAACGTAATATTTCGAAGCATTTTGTGGCGTTTGTGATCGGTCTGGCAGCCGCGACGGGGCCGTTCGCGCCGGCTTCGGCCCTCGAAAAGGTTCAAAAGTTCAACGGCGTCGAGGTCGCGCAGCTCTCTGACCCCGGGTGCGTGGGTCTTCGTGTTCGTTATTCAGGTAAGCTTTCGAGTGAAAAGAAGCTTCAGGCCTACGTCGATATCAATGGCGCCAAAGACATTTTCGAGATGGAGCGCGATGAAAACGGGCACCGTTTGGTTCTGACGAGCTGCCCGATCTCATGCCAGGAGCAGAAAGCCGTTCAAAAACCCTGCACCGACAAGCCAAATCAGATGCGTAATGTGTTTTACTGGGCGATGTCGAACGGCCGGCCGGCGCCTTGGTTCGTGGAGCTTGCCTTCATTGGTGGCAACCTGAACGAACGCGACGACAACCATCACGACAACTATAGCTTCTATTTTCCGTAAGCAAAGTCAGTCAAGGCAGCGGCCAGCTCACACCACGCGCTGGCGGAGCACCGCGGTTTTCAAGTTGTTCGCGTAATCCGCGAATTGCGGGTACAGCGCGCCGAGGCCTTCGACTTTTTGAAGATCAATCAGCGCCTCATCGTTGCGATTGAGCTCGATCAAGGCGAGTGCTTTTAGGTAGAGAGCGGCGGCGAAGAGATCGCCCGTCGGTTCGCAAAAAAGGGCCATCTGACAACACTTCAGACAGTCTTTCCACTCGCCACGCTCAGAATGTTGGCGAGCCTGCTCCAACAGTTGGGCAGG
>DASUEL010000719.1:0-3430 GCA_036275095.1 Bdellovibrionales bacterium | reverse complement strand
ATAGCCGCCTTCACCGCCCAAAGCGTGGCCGTGAGCCAGCCGGGCTCCAAACCTTCGTTGAAAAAAAACATCAAAATAGGCGCGAGGAATGCCAGCTCCGAAATGTCATCCGTCAGGCGGTTCCAGCCACCCGCCCTTGCGTGAGCGACCGCGAAAAACAAAAGCGCGATCGCCAGTGAAACGATCATTGCAGGAATTCCCGGCAAGAACGTAATTCCGATGTACACGCGGCTCAACGCCTCGGGAAACCGGCTCATGTCGAGCGCGATCTGTGTCCCAGCGATCAGGATCAACACCATCAGCGCACTCAGCGGCGCGAAATAGAAATGGCGAAACGGCCGGGCTTGCTCATCGCTGAAAAACAGCTGGGCCGCCGTGCCGGCCAGAAAAAATCCAAGAAACGCGACCTCGGCATTAACCGAGCTCATTCGTGGAAGATGGCTTCCGAAGAGCACGGCAATCGACGTCGTATAACAGCCCAACGCAACGATATGGGCCCAGCGCCGACGCAAGCTCTGGTCTGCCCGGATGAACTCGAGGGCCCATGACAGAATGAGGCCGCTGAAATTCGCCGCGTAGATCTTGTAGAACGTGAGCTGCCGCCCCGTGACCATGCGCCCCAGCGACCGGAGCGACAGCGCGACCGCGGCAAAGAGCACGGACTGCAGTACCGTTTCCGCCGCAGCCAACCCGATTTCCGTCAAAAGTAGCTCCTCGCAACCCGAATCAGGTACAGAGTCGACGCAAACGCACTCGCGGCAAGCAGGAAAAACACGATCGCGTCGGCGAACGCGACGCCCTTAAGGTCGTTCACACTCGAGATGAACACGATTAAGAAGCCCGTAAACAGTAAACCGATATAGGTAGAAAACGAATGTATGGTCTTCTCATGCAGCGCGCGCGACGCGCTCGGGGCGGACACGGACTTTTCAGAAGCGAACAAGATTCGCCACACGCACGCGAAAAGCAGCCAGAAAATCATTGATGCTAAAAAGCAAATGAAGGTAAAAATCAAGGGGCCCTCTCGCCGTACTAAGCCGCACAAAAATTAACTCAGAAATCAACGGGCGGTGTCAAGGTTTCGCCAATGGAATCAGAGCCTTTTTTGTCAAGATTCGAAGCCATCGTTGATCGCGCTCTTTTGCAGCCGAAGGTGGAAGTGTATGGGACATCGTCCAGTCTGAGTCTCGCATTTCTTCTGACGCAAGCCTCAGGCACCCGCATTCGCGCGACGACACCGCTCGTGATTACCGCTACGCTTGAAGACGCGAAAACTTTCGAAGAGGACATCAGGTTCTTCGACCCAGCTCGCAAGACGGCCATTTTGCCGTCGTTTGACGTTTCGCCTTACTCTGGATTCTTCCCGTCTCGCAAAAACGTCGCAGATCGTATCGGGTGGCTCTATCAGGCAAAATACGATCCATCCGGAACGGTCTTCATCGCGCCGATCGAGGCGCTCATGCAGCGAACACTGCCTGCCGACCGATTGCCGCGCCGAAGCTTCAGGGCGGGGGACGAGCTGCCGGAGCGATTCAGCGAGCTGCTCCTCTCTCTCGGCTACAATTCCGCCCCCCTCGTCGAAGACGTGGGAACGTTTGCTTTGCGGGGTGGCATCGTCGACATCTTCACGCCCGCCCACGCGCAACCGGTCCGCATCGAGCTGTTTGGCGACACGATCGAGTCCATTCGCTTTTTCGATCCCGATACGCAAAAGTCGAGTGACGTTACCGACTCGTTTCAGCTGCCTCCGGCCCGCGAAGCACTCTATTCCGATGAGGGCCGGGAGCGCCTACTGAAGAACATTAAATCGATTCCGCCGACGGCGGGCGACGAGCTGGCCCGGTCGATCTACACCTCCCAGCATTTTGACGGAGCCGACTTTCTGGTTCCGCTTTTCTATCAGAGCCCAGCACTCCCGGCCGATTTCCTGCCGGCCTCGTTGACCGTCTGGTGGCTGAGCCGAATCGACATTCTCAATGCCGCCGACCAGGCGCTCTCGAGACTTCGCCTCGAGCACCGTGAGCTGCCCGAAGCGCTGCCGGCCGAGTCCTTCTTCGCGAAGCCTGAAGAGCTGCGCTTTGGCGCGAGCGCTCCCGAGATCTACCTGACCCCCGTACTGATCGAAAGCGAGAACACGCAGGACGATCTCGAAAAAATCGCCTACTCCACGTCCACGATCAAAAAACTTTTCGGCGACCTTCACGCCGGTCAGATGGCGGCCGATATCAAGAAGTACGTCGAGGGGCTGCGCGAAGAAGGGTATTCCCTCTTCATCGCGGTGCGCACGCAAAGCCAAGCCAAGCGAATCGAGTTCTTGCTCGAAAAGGCGGGGCTTCACGCACATACCGTCGGCGAAGCCGAAGCGAGCTGGGGCGAGTGGATCGAGCGCCAGCGGCATGATACGCACGTCGTACATATCATTCCTCGCATCTCCTCCGAAAGCGTCAAGGTCACCGAGGAGCAGCTCGTTTTCTTGCGCGAAGACGATTTTTTCGACCGAAAGGCCGCGCGCGCCTACCGCTCCAAAGAGCCCGCGACCTCCCAAGTACAGGCCCTCACGTTCGGCGACCTCAAGCCGGGCGATTATGTCGTTCACCTCAACCATGGCGTCGGCGTTTACGACGGCCTCGTCTTGATGGACATCCAAGGCATTCAGAGCGAGTTCATTCAAATCCGCTATAAAGATGACGACAAGCTGCTTCTCCCCGTCTATCGGATCTCGCAAATTCAGCGTTATTCGTCGCCTGCCGCGGCAGCCACCCTCGACAAACTGGGCGGCACGAGCTGGAAGAAGGCCACGATCAAAGTGCGCAGCCAGCTGCGAGAGGTCGCAAGTGAGCTGCTCAAGCTCTACGCCGAGCGCTCACGCACTTATCGCGAGCCGTATCCCGAGCCTGACGAGGAGTTCCGCGCGTTCGAGGCCTTCTTTCCCTATGCTGAAACCGAAGACCAGCTGAAAGCGATCGACGACATCCTTCGCGATCTCGGCGCCGACAAACCCATGGACCGGCTGATTTGCGGAGACGTCGGCTTCGGCAAGACCGAGGTCGCGATGCGCGCGGCTTTTAAGGTCGTTCAGTCCGGCAAGCAAGTCGCGGTGCTCGTTCCGACGACGACGCTCGCCATTCAGCATCTCGAAACGTTCAAAAAGCGATTCAAGAAGTGGCCCGTCACGATCGGCGGGTTCAGCCGGTTCACTGGCACCGCCGAGGCCAACAAAAATCTCGCCGAGCTCAAAGCCGGAAAACTCGACATCATCATCGGCACGCACCGGCTTTTCAGCCGCGACGTCGAGTACAAAAATCTGGGGCTTCTCATCGTCGACGAAGAGCAGAAGTTCGGCGTCACTCATAAAGAGAAGATCCGAAAAATCAAAACGAACGTCGACACCTTGACTCTGTCGGCGACCCCCATTCCGCGCACGCTCAAT
>DASUEL010000718.1:0-2669 GCA_036275095.1 Bdellovibrionales bacterium | reverse complement strand
GCCTTCGCGATCGAGAGCGAATGTGTGAAGGTGGCGCCGCCGTCGCGCGAAATGTAAAGGCCCGAGAGCGTGCCGATATAGATCGAGTCGCCGTCGACCGTCAGTGCCTGGCTGAAGATCGCATCGGGAGTTTCAATCGTTTGATACGTGCGGCCCTCGTCGCGCGAGCGAAACAAGCCGCAGCCGGTGACGGCCCACACGTCGCCGTTGGCCGCGACGGCCACCTTCGAAGGATGCACGTTGTTCGCGAGCGTGCTGACCGGCACCCGGCACTCGTCGAGACCCACATCGCTTGCGAGCGTGGTGTTCGGATTGTAGTTCGTGTAGGCGGGGTAGGGTGTCGCTGGCGCGAACGTGTCTGGAAACCAGCTGCCCGCGCTCTGCCCGGCGTCGCCGGCCGGGCTCATGCCCGGTCCGCAGGCCGCCGTTCCCGCGATAAGCGAGGCCGTCAAAACCGCTCGTACCAGTGCATTCTCAAGTCGCGACACGCGCGCCCCTTTCCACTCGAAAGAATCATCGACTGAAAATGCAGGAGGCGCGCCAAGGCGCCGGCTCAAAAACGAATCGGCCGGGTCTTCGCGCGCTGTGAGCGCGCCAGAGTGGGACATGGCGCCGCTCGCCATGTTCATCGACTATCCGGTTTTTTCGCGAAACGCGCTACGAAGCGCGGCAAGTGCCCGCAACCCGGAGCCTTGTGAACGCTGTCGAGCGAACCGACAAGACACTGATTTGGTGAGAGAGACGCGTCTCACTCCAAGACGCGCGCGCCGTTCACTTCACGGCCCAAACGACTTTCGAGAAAAGACCGACTTCGCTTCGGCCGACCTTCAAGCGAATGGTCTTGAGCAGCTTCTCGAGCGGCGTCTTGATGTAGTTCATGTAAAACGGCTCGTGAAAGTTCGTCGGAAAATTCTTGAGGACGTCGTCGATTTGCGGGACGTCGCCCAGTTGGGCCGAATCGACCACGCCCAAAAAACCGCCCTTTTTCAAAACGCGGGCGGCTTCTTTGAGAATCGCCTTGCGTGCCTCAAGCGGCGTTTCGTGCAGCGTGAACACCGAGTACACGGCATCGAATTTTTCGCCTGCAAACGGCAGGTCGGCGGCGTCGGCGCGAACGTAATCGAGCCGGTCGAAGGCTTCGAGGTTGCGGCGGGCCGCGCGCAAATAGGGCTCGCTCAAGTCGGTCACCACGATACGCGCTTTCGGAAACGCGAGCCGCACGTTGCGGGTCGCGGTGCCGGTGCCGGCGCCGAGCTCGAGAAACGTGAGCCCTTCACCGTCGGGGTTGTCACGAAAATGCTCCTTCATGGGCTTGAGCAGAAGGCGCCTCATCGCGTTCGCGGTGCCGCCGAAGAGCAGCTCCACTTGATGCTCGTAGAGCTCGGCGGAGTTTTCGGAGAGGTAGCCGTCGGTCTGAAAGTGAAAGTTTCGTTTGTAATAGTCGGGCACGCCGTCGAAATGTTCGCGCGCCTGCTTTGAGAACTTGCGCGCCTCGTGGGTCGCGCGCCTGCGATAAATTCCGATTCCGTCCAAAAAGATGCGGGCCATGCGCCGAGCGTGCCGCAGCGGATTTTCGGGCTGAAAAACCGTGATCGGGTAATAGCCGTTCACCGCGTTTTGCACGTCGGCCTTGAGCAGGCGCACGACCTCTTCGCGCACGTGTTCGTTCGCCGCGAGATCGGCGAGGTAGTTCGGCGCCTTCAGGCCCGGAATGCGCGCGGAGATCCGGTTGAGCATTTCGTACTGAACGGTGTAGTGCGCGCTGCGTACGGTGGCGAACGCCAGGAGCGGCATCTCAACGGCCTTGTTGAGATTGGCGTTTTGCGCAAGCCCGGTGAGCTTTTCGAACGCGGGATTTTGCGCGAGCGCCTCGGTCACCGACTGCGCGAAACTGAGAAAGTTATTGCGGGACATGATCGCACTCCATTTCGGCCGGCGGGCGAGAGTGCGCGGGAGCCGTTTCGCGTCCGACTCGCTGACGTCAGCGTTTCGGCGCGGCTTACAAATGCACTTTTCGCTGTTGCGGGCCCTTTTTCCCGGGGCGCACCTGATGATGATGGTGGCAGTTTTTCGAGCAGGTTTGCCGTTCGGGAATGTCCGCACATTTTACGCAAATGCGGAAGGTGTTGTCACATCGCAAACAGTTAAGCTTTGTTGACGCTGCTTGCCCACAGTGAGGACAAAGCGCGTAACGGTTCGTCGGGTTCAAATCGGGACCGACCGCGACCCGGCGGTCGAACACGAAGCATTCACCCTCCCAGAGGCTATCGACCGGAGCCGGGGCCGTGCTCGCCGCTTCGGGGGTGGACGCGGCGCTCTCAACTGCGTTTGATTTACTTTCGCCGCCGGCCGGGTGCTGAGCACGAGCGAGCGTCAGATCGCGCATGTACTCGAGGTAGTTCAAAATGCCTCCCTCGAGCTGATAGACCTTTTCGTACCCCTGCTTGTTCATCTCGAGAATCGCCTTTTCGCAGCGAATCCCGCCGGTGCAATAAATCAGAACCGTTTTATCTTTCGGAATGGCGAGCTCTTTCAAGCGCTCGGGAAACTCGCGGAACTCGTCGATATTCGGGTTGATCGCGCCTTTGAACTTTCCGATCTCGTACTCGTAATCGTTTCGGGTGTCGAGCACTAACACCTCGGGGTCGGAAATGATCGCATTCCAGTCT
>DASUEL010000717.1:0-2496 GCA_036275095.1 Bdellovibrionales bacterium | reverse complement strand
CCGATATGCCCGAACCAGATGATTTCGAGATCGGGATACTCGGTTTTGAAAACCCGGTCGATCTCGTGCATGAACGGTGGAACCTTCGAGACTACGACGGAAATGTCATTCTTGTATGGCGTATACTTCGAAAGCGCCTCGGTGATGTCTTCGCGGAGGCGCCAGAAACTTCGCGATTGAGTTTCGTTCTGGCTGAGCACTCCGTCGAGAATCCAACCTTCACTCATGCCGTGTTCGAACGTTTCGAGCGCTTTTTGAGTCTCGTCTTCGTTGACCGTTTCGGTCTCGACGAGAAGATAAACCGGCGCATCCGTCGGAAACGGTTTTTGAAGCTCGCCGAATGCGGCAAGAACGTGCCGTAAAGCTTTGTCGGTAAAGAGCTCGAAGGCCGTGACTTGACAGCGGGAGCGGAACAAGTTGAACACTTTCATGACGGCATCTAGATCAGCGACGCCTAGAAGAAATAAGCTGTTGGCGGCCGGCGCCTGCGTGAGTTTGACTGTGACCTGAGTGACCATGCCCAACGTGCCTTCGCTGCCTATGAAAAGCTGGCGCAGGTCGTAGCCGGTCGCGTTTTTGATGAGATTCTTGTTCAGTTCGAGCTCGTCGCCCCGGCCCGTCACGATCTTCAGGCTCGTAACCCAGTTGCGCATGAGACCGTAACGAATGACTTTGATACCGCCGGCGTTCGTCGCGACGTTTCCGCCGATCTGGCTCGAGCCTCGGGAGGCGAAGTCGACCGGAAAATAGAGTCCTTTTTCGCGCGCAAAATTTTGTAGATCTTCGGTGATGACTCCCGGCTCAACCGTCACGGTTTGGTCTATGTCGTTGAAGTCCAAAATGCGGTTCATTTTCTCGAATGAAACGACGACTTCGTTTTTCGCCGCGACGGCTGCGCCGCTGAGCCCGGTACGTCCGCCCGACGGCACGAGCGGAACTTTGTGACGGCGCGCCCACAGGATGATCTCCCGCACCTGATCCGCGGATTTCGGGAACAAGATTGCACTGGGCTTCGGTTCATAATACCGGGTCCAATCGCGGCCGTACTCTCCGAGCGTAGATGGATCGGTCGAAATTTGCGTGTCGTCGAGTTTGGAGCGTAGCTCTTGAAGCGCGTTCATGGCGTCAAAGTAGCCAAATACGCACGGGAAGTCCAAGAGAAAGGCGGGCCCGCGAAAGCCGTATTAGAAGTTGTAACCGAGCCCGCCGGTGCCGAAGAGCATCGTGACTTCGGAGCGGAGGTTCACCGTCGAGTTCGTATAGGAGAAGCGCTTCATGCCAAAGCTCGCTTCCATATAGAACTCGGGAATGAAGAACATTTTGCCGTGAAACGTCAGGTTGAAGTTGCCGGAGCCTAATTTGACGCCGGGATCCATGGAGGACAGGTAGTAGATGCCTTCCATATCGACCCATTTTGGATAGCGGAACCACGGAATGATGTTGAAGATATCATCGAAGAGTTCAGGCATCGAGCGCGCCCACCACAACCCGGCTCCGAGCATGCTGCCTGGATTGTCACGCTGGTTGGGATTGGCGCGTTCGTCGCCGCGATAAGACATGTTTTGATAACCGAGCACGGCGCCGACGGTTTCGTCTTTGTTCCAAAGGCCCGGCACGAAACGATATTTCACGTCGATGTTGATCGTGGTGAGCCCAGGATCGAAGCCGCCGAACGTCAGCGACTTGATGTATTTCGCCGACAAACCCCATCGCCGCTCGGAGAGCCAGTAGTTCTTCCAGCCGAATAAACTTTCGGCCCATGCGCCGCCGGCGGCCTCCCAAAGCAACCAGAGGCGGCTTCCCGCGAGAATGCCCGTTAGGCGTCCCGAGAATTCAAAAGGAAAACCCTTGTAGGCCTCGTAGTAGGCCTTGAAACTCTGGTTCTGATCGAGCAGTTCGATCGTACTCTTGCCCGTGCGGCCGCGCTCATGGAGTTTGTATTTCCAGACGAAGTTCGTCTGATCGGTTTTTTCTACGGCGAACTCATCGGACTTCAAGTTGTACGGGTTCTTGAGCTGCCCCATGACTTCGATTTCGGAGATGTAAGAGCTCTCCGGCGAGTTGCGTTTCGCCCATATCCGATGGGTTTCATGAGGCAGTGGCTTCGTGATCTGAAAATCCTGGCGTACCGGAATACCGCTGCGCCCGATGAAGTAGAGAAACGGTTTTGTCGGTGTAAACGTCGCCTTCCATCCCGCGTCCCGCTCGAGAATCTCTGCGGAGAAATCATCGGGTGCGACGCCCCGGCCCGCGATGAAAATAGTTTGGCCATCGTCGCTGGCGAGAATGTCGCGGAACTCGATCGCGGTCGGCCCGACCTCGAAACTGAACGATACGCCGTTTTGCAGCGTTGCTTTTACTAGATAAACGTCTTTGAGCGTCTTGAACGGAACGATCGCCCGGCGGGGAAAAGCTTCACCGTTGATCGTGATCTTGATGGATTGCTCCACCGTTTTGCGCGCGAACTGAAGCCTTTGCTCGTCGAACGTGAAAGGC
>DASUEL010000716.1:0-2698 GCA_036275095.1 Bdellovibrionales bacterium | reverse complement strand
GGGTGTGCATCCGATCAATATGCCGAGACCCACGGCCACGCCGATTTCCCTCGGCGCCTGGTGCGATTTCAAGAGCGACAAAATTACGAGTATCGTGTTCAAGGCCGAAATTCTCACGTTGTCGCGAAACTTCCTGAAATGACTGACGCGCTCCTCGGGCGGCGGATAATGAACGCGGCATTGCACCTCACGGATCGAGACTCCGCGCCAGAGCAGGCGAATGAGCACCTCGATTTCAAAATCGAATTTTCGCGTCCAAAACGTCATCGATTGCACGTGAAAGAGCGGGTAGATTCTGAAGCCGCTTTGCGAGTCGAGAATTTTGAAGCCCGTTTGGTAGTCGACCCAGAAGTTCGAGAACTTTCTCCCGAATTTGCTGATGCCGGGAACGGTCGCGCTTTCGAGCTTGCGGTTTCCGATAATCAAATCCCAAGGGTTTTCCTTGGCTACGGTAATCAGGCAGTCCATCTCACTGGCCAAATGCTGGCCGTCGCCATCGACGGTCACGAGGTGCGTGAAACCGTTCTTTACGCTGTCCGTGAAGGCCGCCTGCAAGGCCGCGCCCTTTCCGCGATTCGTTTCGAAGCGAAGAACCTGCACGCGGTTTCCAAGGAGACCCTCGCGCTGCAAGATCGGCGCGACAGGCTCGTGGCTGCCGTCATCCACGACCAAGACCGGAAATGGCGCCGCGTTCAGTACATCCCGCACGACGCCGGCGATTGTGGCCGGATTGTCGTAGGTCGGAATACAAACTCGAAACCGTAAAATCATGACAGCGCCTGATCGATTCTGTGTTGAACGGCGTTCTTCAGTTCGAGCGCGCTCGAGAACGCGGCTGGATCGACCGGCTCGAGCGCGCGGGCGACGATGGGCGCTCTCCAGCTGATGCCGAGAGTGCCTTTACTCCACGCCAAATCAGTGCCTTTGAAGACGACGGGCAGTATCTTTGCGTTTTGCTGAATGGCCGCCTGGAACGGCAAGACCGAAAATTTCAGTGTGCCTCTGAAACCGGGCGGGCAGCGCGTGAGCTCGGGAAACACATGTACGGTCTCGCCGCGCGAAAGGCGCGCTTTCACGACCTCCATGGCTTCGAAGTATGACTCCATCTGACCTGACTTCACCGGAATCTGATGCATCAATCGCATCATGATACCCAAAAACGGAACCCTGAAGAGTGAATCTTTGGCTAAAATACGAATGCCCGCGACTCGCGAGAGCAGGATAAAAGCATCAAGATGGGAGCGATGATTCGAGACGATCAAAACGGGCCCGGGGTTTGCTGGAATTTCGACGTTTCCGTCAAACCACGGCTGAACTTTCATGAGCGTCCAAATCGCGCGACGCAATATTCGATCGGCCACGCTGGTGGCCGGCGGGAAAACGCGGCCAAGCAAATAGAGCGGGCTACCCAAAAGGAAGGCGCTGAAGAGGCCCAGAAAGCCTATGGACGCCATAAAATAGGCGAGCCAAAACGTAGATTTGATTTGAGTCGGCTTTCGAAAGGCGGCTATCATCAAAATCTAGTATGAACATGGAAGTTTCAGCTCGCAACCAGCAATCGGCGCTCGTCACGGGCGCGTCGTCAGGAATCGGAAAGCACATCGCCCTCAGGCTCGCGAAAGACGGTTTCCACGTCCTGATTCATTACAACAAAAACGCGGCCGGCGCTGAAGACACGTTTCAAAAAATCAGGCAAGCCGGCGGCTCCTGCGAAGTCCTTCAATTCGACGTGAAAGATCCCGCGGCGATCGAAAAAGCCCTCGACGGTTACAGCAAGGCCTCGCAGCGGCCGATTCACGCTTTGATCAACAACGCCGGCGTTCACAATGACACGCTTCTGGGCCTGATGTCCGACGCGGCCTTTGACGACGTCATGAAGACCAACGTTTACGGCCCGTTCTACCTCATGCGCTGGTGCGTGCGAAAAATGCTGAAAGCCCGCGCTGGCGTGATCGTCAATCTTTCGTCGCTTTCAGGCCAGCTCGGCAACGCCGGCCAAGTCAATTACGCCGCCAGCAAGGCCGCGCTGATCGCGATGACGAAATCGCTGGCCCAGGAAGTCGGATCCCGCGGCCTTCGTGTGAACGCGGTCGCGCCGGGTCTGATTGAAACCGAAATGATCGAACAAATTCCGCAGCTCGAGGAGTTCAAGAAGCGAATTCCGCTGGGCCGCTTCGGCAAGCCCGAAGAAGTCGCGGGCGTCGTCTCCTTCCTTTGCTCCGATGACGCCGCCTACGTGACCGGCCATACAATCAGCGTCAACGGAGGCCTGTTCCCATCATGAAGAAATGGGACGTGGTCATCATCGGCTCGGGGATCTCGTCGCTGACCTGCGCGGCTCTACTGTCCAAGAAGGGCAAATCGGTTTGTGTTCTCGAGCAACACACGAAACCGGGCGGTTACCTGCATTGTTTTTCCCGCTTTCGCCAGCGTTACGACACGGGCGCGCATTATGTGGGCGCCATGGACCAGGGCCAGCCGTTTCACACTCTGCTGAGCTACCTCGGCGTATACGACGACAGCCTGTTTCTCCCGCTCGATCCAGAGGGCTTCGATGTCTTTCGCTTCAAGTCGTTCGAGCTGCAGATTCCCAAAGGCTACTCCAATCTGATCGAGCGCCTGTCGTCTCGATTTCCCTCGGAGCGTGAGGCGATCCAAACATTCTTCGCGCTCGTGCAAGACGTTGCCAATCATTTTC
>DASUEL010000715.1:0-3946 GCA_036275095.1 Bdellovibrionales bacterium | reverse complement strand
CTGCGCTCGAGTTGCTGCGAGGTCACGCCGAGCGCGAGCAGCGAGATGATATCGTGCTCTTCGAGCGGCGGCTGGCTGGTGAGCGTGATTCGCGTGTTTTTCTGCGTGCCCTGCAGGAGGAGATTGACCTCGTATTGCCGCGTTCGTTTGCTCCGGTCTTGGCCGGTCTGGTCCACCGTCCCCGGCGCCTGCGCGGTGTCGGTGTACTCGACGGCTTGAACGCGGCTTTGAGCGGTCACATAGAGCACGGGGTTGATCTCCTGCGGGTTGTCGAATCGCACGTTGCCCGTGAGAATTTCGAAAGGGGTTTCCCTGAAAAAGATGTTTCCGCCGCGCAAGGCACGAACGTCGCCCAAGAGAACCGGGTTCGAGACGGTGCCTTTGAGCCGCATCTGCCCCGCGAACTGGGCGTCGATCAGGGCGTTCTTGACTTTAAAGGTGTCGATGAGCGACGTCTCGATGTCCATCTTGATCGGCTCGAACGTGTCTTGAAGGATGATCTTCGGCAGAAACGAGCTCCGGCGAATCGTCGTGTCGGCTTGCCCCTCGAACGCCCGATCCATCAGGCCGTCTTTTATGACGTAGCTACCGGCCAGAAGATACGGAAACCAATTGCCAGTGAGACTCAGCTGGGCCGAGCCTTGGGTCGTCACGCCTTCAGGAACTTTGAGCGTGACTTCATCCAGACGGATTTGAATCTGCGCGGGAAAATCTTTATAACCGCCGATTTGAATCGTTCCATCGGCCGAGGCGCGGCCGCCTGCCATGAGCCCGGTGAAGCTGTTGATGATGATTTTCTTTTGGCTGAAGAGAAAATCCGCCTTGAGCTGCTCGATCGGGTGAGGAAACTCTTTGAGCTTCAGGTAGCCTCGATTAATGAACCCCGAGCCGAGGACCTCGAAACGGGAGTCGTCGAGGCGAAGCTGGCTCGAGATCGAAAAGATACCCCGCATCTCTTGAAGAAACGGAGTGAGAAACGCGAGCAGGCTCATGTCGACCGTACCGGTGAGAAGAATCTGCGACGCCCGCTCGCCCGAGGCGCGGCTTTCGGCGGTGAGCTGCGTGTTATCGCCCTGAATGTAGAAATGGTCGACGCTGATGACGCCGTCACGCACGGTCGCTCGAAGCGGTTTGACGTTCGCCATTTCGAGCGAGCCGCGCCGAACCCGGAAGACCGGCACTTCGAACTTGCCCGTCGCGCGCGTCCAAAGCCCTTTTGGCGACTCTAGATTAACGGAGCCCGTGAGCTCGGTCTCGTAACCCTGTTGACGCGCGTTGCCCGAGATGAACGCGAGAAACGGCGCGAAGTTCCATTTGTCGGTCGCGAGATTCAGTCGCAGCGGAAAGTCGGGCTTGAGAGGGTAGGCGAAGTCGGCGCGGATTGTCTGGCCGAAAACGTTGCCTTTGCCTTGAATCGTATGCGCGTTCAAGTCGACTTGAAAGGATGAGTCTGCGACCGTCTGCTGGGAGATACTCGTTTGGGTGACGCCGCCCTCGACGTGAACGTTGGGTGAAAAGACGTATCCCTTCATGTCCATGTTGAAGTTGAGCATCCCAGTGAACGAAAGCGGAAGATCGGAAAACGCGTCGAATGTCTCGAGCATCAAGCTCTTGCCGCTGACGCGTGTGTTGATGTTGCCGTCCGGGTAACCGTCCCCGACGAGCGTGATGGCGCCCGCACCGCGCGTGATCTCAACCCGGTCGGCGACGACATGGCCACTTTTGGCGTGAACGTTGAAGTAGGCGTTGTCATAGAGCTCGCCCGCCACCACGCCCTTGCTCACGTGAGTCTGAAGCTCGTAGGAGAGCTGGGTGAATACCAGCGGCCCCCGCACGTTCACGTGGCCGGAGCCCGTGCCCGAAAACATGAATGGAAGTTTCGCCTTGCGTTCGAGGCCCACCTGAATGTCGTTGGCTTCGAGGTACGGGAATCTGAAGTTGCCGTTGATCGTCTTATTCGGCAAATTGATGGTGGCTTGCCCGTTGTACCGGCTCGTGCGGTACGAACCGCTGATATCGGCGAGGGTCAGGAGGCCGGCCTTATACGAGAGATCGGCGGTGCCGTTGCCGATCGCGAAATCGCTCATCCAAAGCTCTTTCGTTTTCACTTTCATGTCGACGACGGCGTAGTCGCTGTTACCGCTCGTCGTGCCCGAGAGCTCGGCCGCGCCTTCGAAGTCGAGCCCGGCCAGGTCCTCGACGTCGGAGAAGCGAACTTCTGGCGTGGTGTAGCTGAACCAGAATCCTTTTTTGTATTCGACACGGCCCTCAGCTTTGCCGCGCGAGGTGCCGACTTGCAGGTCCGCTTTCGGCCTGACCGCGTCTTTGTCGACGGTGACTGTGCCGGTCACCTGAAAGTTTTTAAGTTTAACGACGGAGTCTTTCGTGCCGTCGTCATCGTCGTAGACGTCGAAATCCTGGCCGCGGACGTAGCCGTTGCAAGTTATGACGGGAGACGGCTTGAGCTCGCCTTTGCAGGGGAGCTCGCCGCTCATCATCAGATGCAAGTCGGGCTTCGGAAGCCCGAGATTCGCCAGCAGCTGAGCGAGCTCGAGGCCGGGGATCTTCACGAGACCGGTTACCGGCAGTTTGTCGTCGATCTTGAGGCTCGCGTTTTCGATGCTGAATGATCCGGCCTTATTCAAAACTTCGAGTTTACGCGTGTGAATCTCTTTGTCTTTGTAGGCGGCGTCGAAATGCACGCGTCCGATTCTGAACTTATCGATTACCAGATTCTCGGTCTCGACTGTGACCGTGCCGCTCAGGATGCCGCTCGGGTCTCGATCGACGTCGAACTGGGCGTCGACCCCGCCGACGAGCTTAGGCAGCTCGATGTTCGGGGCGAAGCTTTTCAGCCAGGCCTTGGTTTCCCCCACGTTCATGCGGGCGCGCCCCTTGGCTGATACTTTCTTGAAATCGCCGTTTTCGAAATCGCCTTCGATGAGGCCCGTGCCGATGATGAGCGACGAGCGGCGCTGGATCTTCAAGTGCGAGATCTGCAACGTCGAAGGCTCGAGAATCAGCCGTCCTTCGACACCTACGCGCGCCAGCGCCGAGCCCGCCTCCTTGCTCTTGATGTTCAGCTCAGGTGTCGACAGATTGACCGTTAGGGCTTGATACGGGTGATCGGCTTCGAAGCTCAGGTCGCGCAGCTCGCTCACGAGCTTCGCGTCGTCGCTCCGGACCCGTAACGTCATGTTCGTGACTTGAACCGACCGGACCGGGATGCCGAGAATCGTCTTCATCGGGATCGATATTTTTTCGGGCGCGGTCGGCGACTCGGCCTGCGACGCCTTGAAAATGATCGTGACCTGCGGCTCTTCGGCGCGGAACCAATATAGATTTTTGCGGCCGCTCACCAGGCTGAGCAGGCTGATTCCGCCACTGAGCGAGCGGGCGCGCACCGGCGCGAGTTTTTTGGCGGCCTCGCCGCGCGGGAGAATCGTGACGTTTTTGAGCGTGACACCAAACGGAACGATCGAAAGTTGCACGTCTCCCGCTAGAATTTTGGCGCTGAGATACTTTTGTGAAAGGTCCGCAATCTTCACGGCGGCCCATGCCTTGGCCTGTGGGATGTGGTAGCGATAGAAGAATCCCACCATCATGAAGAAGAGGCTGATCACGACGTACGAAAATACACGCCGTTTCATTTTTCCTCGTCCTTCCACTTCAAGAGCATGGAGTGCGCCGAACGATAAGTCGGGCGCACTTTAACGATACCTTCGAGAAGGGTCGTGGCTTGAGTGCGCTCCCCAAGACCGTGAAGCGCGATGGCCCGCGCGTATGCGGCGGAGAAGCTGGCGTCTGGATCGCTCGAGTATTTGCGTTCGAGGCGGTCGGCCTGTTGTAGAACTTCGACGTAGCGCTGGGTTTCGAGAAGCAAATCGAGCTCGAGCCATTGCGAGGCCGGAGTTTGCGGCCGCGCGAACGCGAGGGCCTCGAGAGC
>DASUEL010000714.1:0-2652 GCA_036275095.1 Bdellovibrionales bacterium | reverse complement strand
GGAACCCTCGGCGTTCATCCACAAGTCGTAGACGGTCGGGTCGAAGTAGGCAAGGAGGGCGTCAAGGCCGCCGCCGAACTTTTGCAAACCGCCATCGAGATGCACCTCGATGAACCAGTCGGGCGCGCGCGCCAGCGTTTTGGCCGCGCCTTTCAGCGCCTCGAGCTCGAAGCCTTCGATGTCGACGAACACGACGGCGGGCGGCCCGAAACACTCGTGCAGATCGTCGATCGTCACCGCCGGCACCCGCACGCGGCCCCACGCGCCCGTTCCGTCGTCGACCGAGCCGTTGAAGCCCACGCCGAAATCGAGCTCGCCGGGTTTGGCCGCGATGGCGGCATTGAGAATCTCCACACTCAGGCCCGGGTTCAAGGCGACGTTGCGCTTGGCGGCCGCGGCATTGTGCGGGCTCGCTTCGACCGCGACGACCTTGCCTCCAGGGTGGACCTGTTCGGCGAGCATCATCGCGACGACGGCCTGATGGGCGCCGAGATCGAACACCAGCGCGCCCGGCTTCAAGCGGCGCGCCTTCAGATGTTTGATCTCGGGTATGAGCGGCCAATCGTGATCGTACCAGCCTTGCGCGAGCGGATCGCCGATCGCGACACGAAGTTCGCGGCCGCCGTAACGATGTCTCGTCTCGTACGCCGCGAACGACTCAACGGCGGAGCTGATTTTATATCGGCGGTAGAGGCCCACGACGGGGCCCGGCAGAATGGATTTCGCGACCGACTTCAACCATGACATCGCTCCTAGATTATCAGGGGAAAGCCAAATCTCTAAGCGGGGATACGCCGTTCGCGGCGCATGATTTCGAGGACGCGACTTTGGTCGTGTCGAAAGCTCCCGCTCACGCCCGCGAAGCGACACAAAACGAGTTCATGCCGAGCTGAAACGTCTTGTAGCGCTCGATCGTGAACCCGTTCTCGCTCAGCGTTCGCTCGAGCCGCGGGCGATCGTAGTAGAGCTTGTGATCGCGTATCTCGGCCTCGTTGATCACGCCCAGCTTGTACGACAAAAACTCGAGAACCGGCTGCGCGGGCGGTGTCGGAACGGTGAGTATGAGCTTGCCGCCGGGCTTGAGCGCGCGCCGGATGTTCTTCAGAGTCGCGCCGACGAGCGCGGGCTCGATGTGCTCGAGCACGGCCAGCATGATCGCCTTGTCACACTCCGCTTCACCCACCGGCCAGTCGGCGGCCTCGAAACGGGTGGCCACGAGCTTGATATGCGAAGGCACATTGAACGGCTCCACTTTGAAATCGATACCGATGCCTTTCGAGAGCCTCGGCGCCAGCTCCCGGAGCGCCTTCGCTTCCCATCCGCAGCCGACATCGAGCAGCACATCGCCCTGGTCAATATGGGGCAAAACACGGCTGAGCCGAAAGCGACGGAGCACTTTTTCGAGGAGGGGTTCCTGCATAGTTGGGAAGGAATGCTCGCATAGAATCGTCGCTAGGGCAAAACCTTAGCCCGGCCGACGGTCAGTTTTCGGCTCTCCGCTCTCCGCTCTCGGCTCCCTGGCCCCGGTTCTCAGAGCATGAGTCCTGAAGCAGAATCCAATAATGCCTGAGAACCGAGGCCCGAGAGCTGGGAGCTGAGAGCCGTGAGCCGAACCCCCGATTTGACAAGGCGCGATTATTCCAATCTAATGTCCAGTAAGGGCTACTTTGGTCCAGGGATTTGACCAGGCGTGGCAACGGCTTCGAGCAACCAAGGATGTGTTGATATGAACCGACAGCTCTACAACCCGCAGCGCAAGTCTCTCATGGATGACGAGAAGACGTTCAAGAAGATTCAGCTCAATCACAAACGCAACAAAGAGCAAGACAACACCGAGCGGCTCGATGAGGCGGCGTCGCTGTTTCGTTATCAAGACTGCAAGGACGAGATGTGGAATCCCGAATCGTTCTCGCTGATGTACAAAACACCGCTCTGGGATCAAGCGACCTCCGCCCAGCGAGTGAAGCTCAACCAGCTTTACTGGATCGCGTACTACTCGCAAATCATTTCGGCCGAAATCGCCACCATCTTTCTCAACCAAACTTGCGCCGCGGGTCTCTACGGGCTCGAAGACTTCCGCGCCGTGTGCGACACGCTCGATCTCGAGTCGGCCCAGGAGCGCGCCCACATCGCCGCGTTCAAGAAAATCAGCGAAGATTTCGAGGCCGAGGTATTCGGCGAGCGGCTTTTCACGTACCCGATGCGCACGCCGTTCTGCGAGACGATGGTTTTCGCCGACACGAACGCCTTCAAAGCGTGGTGGAAGCGTTGGCAGATCAAGTTTTACACCGTGCTCTCGAGCGACAATCCGTTCATCGCCTGCCAATACTTCACCGTGCGCGGCTTGCGCACCTTGAACGGCAAGATCGTGCAGCATCAGCTCGCGCAGTACTACATGAAGCATCCCGAAAAAGAGAATTCGCCGATTCCGTCGAAGATCAGCTACTACCATTTCATGGACGAGAGCTTTCACTTCAACAGCTCCACCATCATTGGCCTCGACGTGATCAACTCGCTCAAAGAGCCCACGCTGTTTGAGAGCAAGATCGCGAACATGACGATCGCGGGCTGCCAGCGCGATCACTACAACTTCAACACGGTTCTGAGGGGCATTTTCTGGTATGAGCCCGCGATGTTCAAAACGGTCTATAA
>DASUEL010000713.1:0-8855 GCA_036275095.1 Bdellovibrionales bacterium | reverse complement strand
GAACCGTTTCATACCACCAAGCCGCAGGGCACGGGGTTAGGCCTTGCGACAGTTCACAAAATCTTGGAAAATCATGATGCTAGGATCTTCGTTGAAAGCGAATTGGGTAAGGGTACCGAATTCACGGTGGAGTTCAGCCGTCTTGCTGATCCCGGCATATCCGCGCAAGTCAAGAGGGGGAACGGATGAAGTCACGCATCCTAGTTGTAGATGACGAAGAGTCGATTCGCGAGTTTCTCGACATCATGCTGAGAAAAGAAGGATATGAGGTGACTTTGGCAGAAGACGGCGCCAAAGCGATCGATCTTTTGAAGAAGAAAACGTTCGACATGGTCATCTCCGACATGCAGATGCCGAATGTCACGGGCATGGACCTTCTCAAACACGTGCGCGAAAATTATCCGGAGCTTCTGTTCATGATCATCACCGCGTTCGGCACGACCGAAAGCGCGGTCGAGGCGATGAAGCTCGGTGCGTACGACTATTTGACGAAGCCGTTCAAAATCGATGAGGTTCGCATCAATATCGCGAACGCGCTTCGCTCGCGCAACCTCGAGGTCGAGAACCGCACTCTCAAGAAAGAGCTGAAAAAAGAGTACAGCTTTCAAAGCATCGTCGGAAACTCCGATGCCATGCACCGCATTTACGATCTCATCCGCCGCGTAAGCCAATCGCCAACCAACGTCCTCATTACGGGCGAAAGCGGTACGGGTAAAGAGGTGGTCGCGAAAGCCATTCACTACAACGGCCCGCTTAAAGACAAACCGTTCGTGACCGTAAACTGCGGCGCGATTCCCGAGACCCTGATGGAATCCGAGATGTTCGGTCATAAGAAGGGCTCGTTCACGGGAGCCGTCGCCGACAAGGCCGGCCTGTTCGAAACGGCCGACGGCGGCACGCTCTTTCTCGACGAGGTCGGTGAGCTTCCGCTTTCGATCCAGGTGAAGCTCCTCCGCGCCATTCAAGAGCGTGTTATCCGGCGCGTGGGCGCGACCGACGACCGCAAAGTCGACGTGCGCATCATCGCCGCCACGAACCGGCGTCTCGAGGACATGATCAAAGAAGGCTCGTTCCGCGAAGATCTTTACTATCGCCTCAACGTCATCAACATCGGAATGCCACCGCTTCGCGAACGCAAAGAAGACATCGCGGCGCTGGCCCGGTTCTTTTTGAAAAAGTACGCCGAGCGTTTTGATAAGCCGGTCAGCGGCATCAGCGACGAAGCGCTCGCGATGCTTCAAAAATACGATTACCCGGGTAACGTGCGGGAGCTCGAGAACATCATCGAGCGTACCGTGGCTCTCGAAGGCGGCTCGACCGTGCTGCCGGAGAGCCTGCCGCCCTTCGTGAATACGCCGACAGGCCGGAAGATGGCGTCAAGCCACGAAATTGAGGTCACCGACGAAGGCGTCGACCTCGAGAAGGTGATCGGCCAAATCGAGAAGGAACTGCTGATCAAGGCGATTCACCGGGCCAACGGCGTGAAGAAAAAGGCCGCGAAGCTGCTCGGTATCACGTTCAGATCGATGCGCTACCGGGTTGACAAGTACGGCTTGGGCGGACCGGGAGACGACGAGCTGGATTCAGCGGATGACGGAGAGTAGACCGGAGCCTTCGACGGCCACTCTCGCGTTCGCCTCGCTCAATTTCTTCGTGAGGCTGGTTTTTTGCCTCGCATATGCACCCGCTCTGCTGGTCAAACTATACGACTCGGTCCGGCTTCTCGACTTTTTCGTTTACAGCTTCTTCATCTCGTTCGCGCTCCTCGTGCTCGGCCTTCTTGAAATCGCGGCTGCCGCGGCCGCGGCGCGCGTAATGCCGGGCCGCTGGCACCGGGCGGTGCACGTGGGGCTCACCTGGCTGATCTCCGTCTATTTCGTCGCCTCCTATGTTTCTTTTCTCGAGATCGGGCTGCATCTCGACAGCCCCGTCGTTCGTGCCGCGCTCTCGCTCAAAGATCTCAATTTCGGAATTGAATTCGACACCGCGACGGTGGTGCAGATGGCACTGATCACCGCGGGCCTTTTGGCTCTGAGCGGATCACTCCTCAAATTTTCGGAGTGGCTGCTGAGCTCGGGCCGCCGATGGCTGGTCTCGCCCTGGCTTTTGCGGCGGATATCGGCGTACTCCGTTTGCGGGTTTGCCATATTCATATTCTTCGATTTCGAGGCCGACAACGGTACCGTTCCCCGCGAGATCTTGCCGTTGTACTCGCTGTTCGTGAGACCGCAAGGCGCAATCGCGCGCCCGCCGGCGGTCTACGCGGTCAACGGAACCGAGGCCATCGAGCTGAAGAAACGGCCGCATATCGTGATGGTTCTCGGCGAGTGTTTCCGCTGGGACCACGCGACCGAGCGGCATACGCCGTTTCTGTTCGAGCTTCGAGGAAGCGGAGCGTGTCTTGCCCCCGAGCGCGGCTACGCAGGCGGAAGCCTGACCCATTATGGCGCGTTCTCCGCGGTTTACGGCTTGCAGCCGTACAATTACGAAGGGGTCGTGCACGGGCGGCACCGTTCGGCGGCGCTTTCGATTCTCAAGGCAAACGGGTACCGCCTCGTAGGGCTCGACGCTTCGGGAATGAACTCGTATTCGCCGATGCCGGTGCCGCGGGACCAGTTCGATACGTACGAGGTGATCATCGACCGGCCCGCCGAGCAGCGCGATGCCTACGTCGCGCGCCGAGCGGCCGAGATTCTTCGCGAGGCCACCGAGCCGACGTTTATCTTCGCGTTCTTCTACTCGACGCATCTCATGTACTCGTATCCGGCCGGCCGCGAGCCCTTTGGCTCGGGCGAGCTGCGCTTCGCCGAGATCAGCAATGAGAACCGGCGGAGCGCGTACTACCGCCGTTACCAGAATGCGGTAAATTACATCGATAGCCTTTTGAAAGAAGTTTGGGAGGGCGCGAGTTCGGCCAAACTTCCGGTGGTCTTCGCCTTTTCAGGCGATCACGGGGAAGAATTTTGGGAGTACGGCTCGCACGGCCACGGCAGCGTGAGATTCGAGGATGTGCGAACGCGCGTTCCGCTGACGCTTTGCCTGCCTGGGCACAAAGTCGCGCAGCAACCGAAATTGGGCGCGCTTGCCGACGTTTTCCCGACGATATTCGACTGGGCAGGCGCCGATCGCGAAGCGGCCGGAAAATTCTTCGACGGCGTCTCGCTGCTCGGCGAGCCCCGTGAGTACGTGCCGCTCATCGGCGCGCTCTTTTTGACGGCGGGCAACGATCTCGCGCTCGCGACGGCGGACCGCAAGTTCACGATGAAACTCGTGGGCCCCAAGCTGACCGACATGAGACTCGAGAAAGTGCTGGGTCCCGACGACAAGCCCTTGCCTCAAACACCCGCCGAGCTCGAGGCGTTCGAGAAATTGCGCCCGAAATTTTCGCCCGAGCTGATCCGATTCTTCAAACAATTCGACTGAACGTGACGATTCAGGCGGCCTTGCGCTCGCCATAGGCCGGCGTTTCGCCTGCCGGGCGCGCGAAGAGCGGAGCGACTTTGGCGCGAATTTCCGGCTCGCGAAACCGGAATAAGATGCGGTCGCAGTAATAGTGGACGAGCTGTTCGGCGAGAAAAAAGCCGAGAAAGAAGCCGGCGATCCAATGGGTTTCGGCCGTGATGGCGGCCAGCGTGGTTCGTACGGTGAGTCCGTCGCTGTCGAGCAAGTGGTAGTGGCTGAACTCGCGTGAAAGCGCCCATACCGCGGCAACGATCACGCCGAGCGAGGCGAAGTGACGAAGCGCCGCTTTGGGGGCAGGCATCCGTTTCTCACGCTCGAGACGATTCATCGACATGTACGAAACGAGACCGGTGGCGATGAGCCAATGGCTCCAGAGATAGACGATTCCGTAGAGGAATTGCGCCTCCGAAAAAAACAGAAAGGCGGGATGAAACGCCATGACCAGCAGATACATCACGCGCGGGCCTGAGCGGTTCTCGAGCCTGAGCTCTCGAATGATCATGAACGCGGTGGCGGCGGCCGCCAGCGCGACGCACGGCCCGGCCAAGAGCGCGACCGCGCCGCCAGCGAAGGGAATGAAAGTGTGAACGATCTCGCTAAACGGATTCGCTTTCGGCCCGAGCACGGCGAGAAAAACGACCGGCTGAATGGCGAACATCATGAATGCCGAATAGGCACGGTCGATTTTTCGATCGTGAGCGCCCGACTGGCCGGCGCGGGCCCGGTAGAACGAGAGCACCCCGAAATCCTGATTGCCGAAGTGCCAAAAGTGGCCGACCCAAAATATCGAAATATAAAGAGCCCAGATCCAGAGGTCGGAGGTGAGCTGCCCCTTCTCGCCGAACCATTGGTATTGACTGATCGAAACGCCGAGTAACATGCTGACCGAAACGAGTCCGAGCGGCCAATAAAAATAGCGGGCGCGATTGCGTTTTCGCTCCTCACGCAGAAGCTCCGAAAACAAGACCGCTTGAACCGTCGACCAAGAATGGTAAAGCGCGACGAAGCGTTTTGTCGCGAGCAGGTAGGTGACGACGGCCCACATCGGGGCCCACGGTTTCGAAACGGCGAGGAGCGCCGCGAGCCATAGGCCCGAAAACATCCAGAAGAGGTCCCAGGCGGGGCTCCGCACCCAAACAGATTGGCGAAAAAGTGATGACAGCATCATATCTTTTTCGGCTCGGAGGCCGCGCTTCTTAATGCGGGCTGCAGGCGGGGCCGGCCAGGGCGGCGAGGTGCTCGCGCCAAAGAAGGCTCGTGAAGGCGTTTGCCCCGCGAGCATTCAGATGGTCGACGTCAAAGAATGAATCATCGCCGAAACGGGCGTCGCGCAGGTAATCGGCGAATGGCACGCCGAAGGTTGTGGCCGTCAGGGCAAAGCGCCGCTCGGCTTCCGGGTCCAGTTTAGAATGATAATGAGCGTGGGCCGGGCTTCGGGCCAGGAAGACTGCGACCTTGCGTTCGGACAAAAGGCCGAGCATCGCGCGAAGGGCGGCGGTTGTCTCGCCGGCAAGCTCCGGCCTGAGAGCCTTGTTGTGGTAGGCCGCGCGCGCCTCGCCGTTGGCGGCGTTGATCGGGTTCGGCGCGCGCGAGAGCTGATCGGTGTCGAGGCCTCCGAGCGGCGTGATGCCTTCGCCGAGCGGCTTGCGAAATCCCGACCAAATGAGCCCGCGCGCGATATCGGGCTGAAAAAGGCTGAAGTGCGTGAGGTACTTCGGATGCCAGAGCTGCCACGGGCGGGCGTCGCCCGGGAAGCCGTAGTACCGCCGGTAAAATCCGTTTCGGGCCTCATCGTCACTGCCATCGAGCCGGTACTCGAAGCTGAAGCCCGAGAGGTTGAGTACCACGAAGCACAGCCGCGGCAGCCGGTCGAGCTGCCGGGCGACGAGCTCCTTGTCGATCTGCAGGCTTTGGCTCACGTGGGCGAGGTTGACCGCCTTGAGTGGAAGCGCCTCCGGAGCGTACGCGTGCACCGCGTGGCTGGTGCCCAAAATCAAGCCGCGCAGGGACTCGCGCTCGCGCTCAAGGGCTTCGCGCTTTTTGGAGTACATCGTCGGCGTCTGATAGAACCGGTATTCGAGGTAGCCGAACGCGAACGCCGCGGGAATCATGAAAATCAAAAATCGCACGACGAGCCTTCGCATCTTCGTCCTTAGAATTGAAAGTAGATGAAGGGCTTGTTCTCGAAAACCCCGAACATCAAGATTGAAAACATCAATATATAGTAAACCACCCAGCGTATGGGGCGCGGAAATCGCGAGAGGTAGCGCGCGGCCGGAATGTCTTTTCGGAGAAGCTCGGTTGCCACGACGACCGCGATCGCCGCGAACGCGGTCCAGCGGCCATCCGAAAGTAAATACGAGAACTGGCGGCCGTCGAAAACGAAAAGGCGCGTATATACCCAGCCGATGTCGAACGGGTCGTGGACTCGAAAGGGTACCCACGTCAAGAGAACGAAGAAGAACGTCAGGACGACGGAAAGGCGGTCGGGGATCCGCACGGCCGTGGCCCGGCTCGCCAGCACGTACACACAGAGGTAGATCCCGTGCAGAAGGCCCCAAAGGAAGAAGTTGTAACTCGCGCCATGCCAAAGGCCACTCAGCGTGAACACGATGATCAGGTTGGACAGGTGCCGCCGCCGGCCGCCGTGCGAGCCGCCAAGCGGAAGGTAGACATAGTCACGAAACCAGGTCGAAAGCGAAATGTGCCAGCGGCGCCAGAAGTCTTGAATCGAGCGGGCGAAATAAGGGCGGCGGAAATTCTCCATGAGATCGACGTCGAAAATCTTGGCGGAGCCGATCGCGATGTTCGAGTAAGCCGAGAAATCCATGTAGATCTGAAACGCGAAAAAAAGCAGCGCGGCCCAAAGCTCGATTCCGAAATGAAAGCCCGGCCGGTTCCAAACGCGGTCGCTGTGAAACGCGAGCCGGTCGGCGATCACGATTTTCTCGAAGAGCCCCCACAAAACGTAGCGAAGGCCGAGTGCGACGCTTTCGGGATTGAATCTCAGCTTGCGTTTCAGCTCCGGCAAAAGATGCGAGGCCCGCTCAATGGGCCCCGCCACGAGCTGTGGAAAGAAACTCAAGTAGAGAGCGAAGACCGTGAAGCTTCGCTCGGCCGGAACCGCACGGCGGTAAACGTCGATCGTGTAGCTGAGCGATTGAAAGGTATAAAACGAGATGCCGACGGGCAGAACGATTCCTGTGAGAAATTTCGCGGGTTCGCCGCCGGTGATGTCGGCGACCGCGCTCGCGGCGAAGCCCGCATATTTGAAATAGAACAAAATCCCGAGATTGGCGCCGACGCTGAGAGCGAGCCAGAGCTTGCGGCGTATGGCCGGCCGGGTACTCTCGATTTTGAGCGCGCAGACGTAGTCGTTCACGGTGGAGGCGAGCAGCAATAATATATAGACGGGATTCCAGCTCATGTAGAACCAGTAGCTGGCCGCGAGCAAGACGGCGGCTCGCGCGCGCGTGCCCGCGGCCCACGCCGCCAAAACCACGAGCGGTAGAAAGAGCATGAACTCAAACGAGTTGAAAAGCACAGCCTAGCGTATCGTCCCGAGACGGTTCCGTCGATAGTGGTGATCGAGTTGATACGGGCCGAGGCCGAGTAGTGACGGTTCGGGGCAGACCGGGGGCCTAATTTGGTCACTGCTTTGGCCTAGAGCTGAACTCCCTGGACTTCGCGGGCACTTAGCCGGTGTTAAACTTGTAGCCACAAGGGAAATTGGGGCCGAAAAGCCGCTCGAATCGTAGTCACGTGTATGAGTGTGAGACACTCTTCGTTTCAGCGTGAGACGTTTTTTTGGCTCCCGGCTTGCTCTTATGAAGGGTGTCCGGAACGTTATTAAACTAGGTCTCACTATGAACAACTGTGAGGCGAAACAAGGAGAACGTATGAAAAAACTGAACAACAAGGGCTTCTCGCTCGTAGAGCTCATGGTGGTCGTCGCGATCATCGGCATTCTGAGCGCGATTGCCATTCCGAACTTTCAGCGATTCCAAAGAAAGTCGCGTCAGTCGGAAGCCAAGTCGATGCTCGGCGCGATCTACACCGCCGAAAAGACATTCCATCAAGAGTGGAACTCGTACATCGGCGCGCTCGACACCATCGGTTACATCCCGAGCGGTCAGCTTCGCTATCGCGGCGGTTTCACCGCTGTAGGCGCCCCCAACCCGCCGGTTGGCTATCAAGGCCCTGCGATCAGCGCTCTGTTCGACACAGTTGCCGTTTGCGGTGACGCCCGCTTCACGCAAAGCTGCACGCAGATGGCGAGCGCGGCTGCGACGATGAACGGCGTGGCGAACCCGGCAGGCACCGGTAACGGAGCCGCCTTCACGGCTGCCGCCGTCACCAACGACCCCACCATTATGGCGGTGTCGACGCAAGACGAGTGGACGATGACCCACTTGGGCGTTCTGACCAACTCACAAACCGGCATCTAACTTAGAGTTAGAGCAGCCTAGCGAAAAGAGCCGCCCTGTGCGGCTCTTTTCATTTTTGATCCACTACTTTGGGCTGGGTCGCATGTTCGCCGTCCGCTCACCGGCCTGGCAATTTGAAAACGCCTCTGACAGAATTTGTTTATGAAGTTGACTCTGCTGATGCTTTCGATCGGAGTCGCCGGAATGGTCGCGACGAGCGATGCCCGTGCTCCGTTTGCCGAAACGAAAAAACCGTTCGTTCACCCGCCGAAATACGCCGAACGCTTTCACTTCGGTTACGCCGAGCCGATGGCCGACGTGATGTGGATCCGTCTTCTCCAGGATCTCGGCGCGTGCAGAACCTCCGGTGAAATGCAGGATCTGCCCGGCGATGAGGTCGCGACGTGCCATATGGGCTGGACGTACCGAATGGCCGACGCGATCACGACTATGACGCCCCGGTTTCGCATGGTCTACGACGCGGCCGGAACGCTCTTGAGCGTTGTCGGCGGCGACCGCGAAGGCGCGCGATTGATCTTCGAAAAAAGCCTCAAGGTTTTTCCCGACGATTGGCAGCTGCATTACCGGGCGGCTTATCACTACCTGCACGAAATAAAAGACTATCGCCGCGCCGGCGAGCTCATGCATCGGGCCGCCGATTTGGGTGCTCCGCCCTGGGTCTACGCTCTGGCTGCGCGTCTCTACACCCGCGAGGGCCGCGCCGAGCTGGCGCGGACGATACTTTTGGATTTTTTGGAGAGAAACCCCGAAGGCTACGCGGCCGACCGGGCGCGCCTGCGCCTGAAAGAAATTGAGAGCGGAAAGGTCGATCAGGACCTGATCGACGCTCCGGACGCGGCTCCCGCCCAGCCCGAGTCCACCGGCAAATAGGCTTGGCCGTGAATTTCAAAATGAGACGCGGATTAATTGTCGCCCCGGTGCCTTGACACTGGCCGAAATCGCTCC
>DASUEL010000712.1:0-2040 GCA_036275095.1 Bdellovibrionales bacterium | reverse complement strand
GGCCGCGGCCGCCGAGGCGCTTGTCGCCCGAAGAAATTTTCGCCGAGAAATGCGGTTGATGCTCATGGCTCATCCCCTCAGTTCGGCGTCACGCCGAAGTTGGATTCACGATAAATCGGCAAGGTCAGGATCTCTTCTATGAGCATCCGCACGCTTTGATGTGACTTTAGGCTGCGCCCGAGCGCGATCACTTGCGCGCGATGGGCGGAATCAGCAGCCGTCAAGGGCGGGGCCGCCGGATCGCCCGGGTCGCTCAGCGGAACGTCGATGCCCGTAAAATAGCGGTAGTAGCGTTTGGCCATGCACACGTGCAGATCCTCTTGTTGGGCGAGTTTGACGCCGAGATCCTGCAGGCTCGTGACGGCGAGATTTACCAATTCGCCGTTGAAGTTGCGGTAGTAGAGCACGCCGTTGGCGGGCCGGCGGTAATAGTCGCGATCGGGCTCTGAAGGCCAGCCCGTTTCGGCGGCCAGCGCGGGCGGGGTGAACTTCGGCACGTTGACTCCGAGATTCATGACTTCGTTGTTTCCGGGGGCATCGTACGAAAAACCCCGGATCACCGCCGACGCGCGGTCGATGGTGGCGTGGCAGCGAACGCAGCTCGAGGAGTTTCTGAACGAGACCGTGCTGGCCGGAACGACGAACTCGCCGACGTCTGCGTCGCGCACGACCGGGATCTCCCGGCACATCAGATCTGAGAAGATTGCGCGCGCGAATTTGCGTGGAACCAACAGCGCTCCGTCGGCGCGAAAGTCGTTGGCTTGTTGTACGTTGGCCAAAAGGTACACGGGATGCCCGAGAATTCCGCCGCCGTAGTGCTGTCCGAGGCTCACGCTGCCCGCGCGCGTGGTCGTGCCTCCCAGCATATAGCTGTACGAAAGCGTGCGAAGACCCGCGATTTCGAAGCCGAGCAGATCGCCTTTGCCGGCGAACTTGAATTCAGGGAGGGCGCCGAACAGAGAGAGCGAGCGGTCTTGGTTGCTCGAGGGTCCGCGTGTAAGATTGTCGTCTGAGCGAATCGACCTGAGCGTATCGTTGCTCGTGACGATCGTGTCGAAACGCACGGCATCCCCGAAAACGGCGCGCGTAAAGTAAAGCGCCGTATCGCCCGTATCATAAATGTCGCGGGTCGGGTTGGCGTTGTCGATATCGACAATGTCCTTGTTCGTGAACCAAGAAAGATGAAGCTTGTGAATGGTTTGGAGCACGTTGACACCGGTCGCGTCGGTCGCCACGATTTGCGTGCGATTGAGCTGCGTGAACCGGGCGCGATCGAGCACTTCAAGACAGGCTGAAACCGCGGACCTGGAGCCGGCACCCACGGCGATCGTGAGTGCGTCGCCGGCGGGCGCCCGCTTCTGCGTCAGCTGAGTGTAGCAGCGATGATAAAGCGCGAGGTTCGTCAACGGCTCCGCGCCGGCTCGAGCGGCGGCGCCCGAGATGAGCGCAAGTAAGATGAGGCAAATCGATCGTTGCATACGCGGCTCCTTATAGCATTTCAAAAAACGAGGCCTCGCAAAGGCTCAGCATCACGAAACGCCATTGGTCGAGGGCCGAAAACCCGTTCGCCGCGCCGGCTTCGGCCACACTCAGCAGCGCGGCCGACGCTTGAGCGCTCGGCGGCCGGCCCGGCATGAAAACGTCGGCCAGCAGCCCGATGTTAGAGGTATCGCGGTTCGAGGACGCCGTGAGCGACGCCGCCGCCAGCGCGTTCGTGACGGCCGCGTCGATCGCGAGAATCTCCTCGCACGTTCGCATGATGTAGCCGCGTCTCAATACGTTCGGAGTCGCGATCATCGAAGCGTTGGCGCGCACGCCGTGCGTATCGAAGCCGAACAAGCCAGGAACAAAGCCGGGGCACGCGCGGTCGTAGCGGTCGCATGGGCCGCCGAACGCGACGAATTGATTCGTGACGAGCGTCGACACGATCGTTCGAACGCGCGTCTCATCCGCTGAAAGAGGTTCAGTCGTGAATATGTCGTTGAACTGCGAAGTCACGAACTCGCGGTTGCCAACGGGCACGCTCAAATCCGAGACCGC
>DASUEL010000711.1:0-2392 GCA_036275095.1 Bdellovibrionales bacterium | reverse complement strand
CTCAAAAACAGATCTGGTGATATTTTTGTGACCGCCACGTTGTCAAATTTGATTCGTCGGACAGGGCGGCGGGGGGTGGAGTATGCACAAAACTAAAAGGTTACTTCACAAACTATTCATTAGCTCCCGTCCACACGGCGTAAACAGGTTTCTCGAGCACAGCCTGGCATGGCAATGCGACGGGTCCGCGGCCCTCAACCTGCACGGAGACTTGCCCCCTTTGGGTGCACGATTGGACGTAGATTTCGTAAAGGTTCGGGTCGTCGAGCCCGGCGACGTACTCGAGCCGCACGACCCGGTCTCCGGACCTCAAATAAGGGCATTCGCCCGGAGCAGAAACGGCGAGCGCCTCACCCGCATCTTCGATCTGGCCGCCGCAATTTTGGCGAACGAGCTCGGAAACCAGGCGACGGTTCGAGGACCTGACGAACCAAAGCGGCGCGCTTTCGAAACGGTTTTCGACTTCGATACCGTACTCGCGCAAGAGGTCGAACGTGTATTTGTCGGGCCTCGGAAGCCGCTCATGAACGAGCGCGCGCAGCTGGCCTCCGGCCTGGACGACAGACGCGGCATCTTCGACGGCACGAAAGAACGTGTGAGAGGAGTAGCGTCCGCCCGAGGCGCGCCGAAAGATATCGCCCCACAGCCTGAACAAACTGCCGGCACGCGCGGCCGACATGCGCTCGGCCAGCAAATTGATGACGGTTCCGCACGTATAGTAATTTTGAAATCTGCGAAACGCGTCGGATTCGACGAGCGCCACCCCGCTGAGCCCCGCCGTGCATTCGTTGATGGCCTCGGTGTGAAGGTCGCGATAGCGGGTTTCGCTCAAATGGCCGCCGTCGCGTAAAGCGCGCAACGCGAAGGCTTCGGCACCGCCTTCGTGCATCCACGACTGGCCGTCTTCACCCGCGTTTTGAAACAAATCGCCGTTCCACAAGTGCGCGAGCTCGTGCGCGAGAAGCCGCTGGAACCGGTTCACATGCTCGGGCGAACGCGCGCGCCATTCGGAGCCGCCGATGCTCAGCTGGACCTGGCCCGGGAGAACTCCCCCGCGTGCGCCCCAAGATGAATATGGATCGAACGACAAAAAGACGAGCGGCGCGCGGGCGAGCGGGTACCCGGTTTGACTCGAATAGTACTGTATCAGCGGAAGCGCCAGACGCTCGATCTCCTGCGCGACCCAGTCCGGCGAGCGCGCGTCACCCAAATAAGTGAAGCCCGCTCGGCTGACCGGAACTTGGCGCCCGAAATAGACGAAGCGCCCGAGGCCCTCCTCGTCCCAGCTCACCGGAGCCGTCGAGGGGGCACCGTCAATCAAGACGTGCTCTCCCGGGCGCGGAATGAAGTTGTACGTGATTTTGTAAGTTCCGATGCCTTCAGGCTGGTTGACCCTACAATCGCCGGCGCAATTCACGGGAATCGCGCTCATGTGGCCCGTATATACGACCGTTCCACCGTCGCCAAAGCGAACGAAAAATTCGTAGTCCTTTTGAGTTTCACCGAAGTAAGGCCGTACCAAAAACTCGAAGCTACGCAGCGGCTCCCGGCCCGCGATGACTTCGACGCCGCGGCTGCTTGCGACCATCGCGCCGCCGCTCATGCCCGTCCACGTGCGCGAACGAAATTGATTTCGCTGGCGCAGGAAAAGCAGGCCCTCGACCGGTTCATCGATATCGTAGCGCACGAGCCACATCTCCCCGTTGGAGTGGGGCTGCACGGTCACTTTGATTTCGTGAAGAGGAGGCCTGGGGCTGGCGGCGCAACCACTCAGCACCCAGGCTACGATCGAAAAAAGAATGAGCGTCCCAATCCTCATGGCTGTAATGGCGCGGGAGTGGGAGTCGGGCTGGCGGTTGGTTGTGACTCCGCCGGGGCCTTGGATCGATCGACTAGACGTTCAACAATTGCAGCCAAGGGCTGGCCACGAGTGCCGGCAGTGCGGCCCGCGGTCATCCAGCTCGTGGGCAGCGGGCTCGAAGCATCCCATTCGGCGGGGTTGATGCCGTCGTCGGCAACAGAAACCGCGCGGGCGCCTACGGCCGGTGTCCATAAGAAATCGGGGTGAAAGTGCGTGTACCACTCTCCGCCCACGATCTCTCCCTTGTCATTAAGCTCAAGATCATAAACGAAATTTACCGTCTTATTCAGGTTGGTCTGATTCTCGCTGTGGTTCGAGCGCAGCGGAGTCATATAGGTCACGTTCATCGAGACACCGATGACCGAGTGAGTCTCGGGACTGCGATATTTTTTGAACTTGTCGATCGTGAAGCGCGAGACGGGAACGATCGCCTTGTTCAAGCGCTTGGTCGGCTCGAGCGTCTGCGGGTTGAAATAAACGTACTCATACCCGTAGATCGCGTGGTTCCAGACCTCATAGTTGTAAGTCGCA
>DASUEL010000710.1:0-2941 GCA_036275095.1 Bdellovibrionales bacterium | reverse complement strand
TATCGGTCGAGGCGGGCGAGACCGTCGCCATACTCGGGCAGTCGGGCAGCGGCAAGAGCACCCTGCTTTCACTTCTAGCGGGCCTCGATGCGCCCACGAACGGCGCGGTCGAAATCGCGGGCCGCAACGTCTCGGCCATGCCCGAGGCCGAGCTCGCGCGTTTTCGCGCGGCTCATCTGGGCATCGTGTTTCAGCAATTTCACCTCATGTCGTACTTGAGCGCGCTCGAAAACGTCCAGCTTCCGCTCGAGATCGCAAAGGTCAAAGACTCATCAAGCGACGCCCGCTCCCTTCTCGGCAAAGTCGGCCTCGGCCACCGCCTGCACCACGTTCCGGCACAGCTGAGCGGCGGCGAAAAGCAGCGTGTCGCCATCGCGCGCGCGATGATCGTCAAACCGCAGCTTTTGCTGGCCGACGAGCCGAGCGGCAATCTCGACCGCAAAACGGGCGACGAGGTCATGGAGCTCCTGTTCGCACAAGTTCGCGCGTCGGGCATGGCCATGATTCTCGTCACACACAACGAGCAGCTCGCCAATCTCTGCGCCCGCAAGCTCGAGCTTCGTGACGGGCGGCTCCGGCAGGCCGGCGCATGATCGCGCGACTCGCACTCAAGGAGATCGTCTCGAACTGGCGCTTCTCCCTCGCCTTTGGAATCAATCTCGGCCTCGGCCTGTTCGGCTTCGTGCTTCTGAGCACGTTTCATGGCGCGATCCGCGGCTCGTTCGAGGCGCAGTCGCGCTCGCTTCTCACGGCCGATCTCGCCGTATCGGCGCGAAGGCTTCTGACGGAAGACGAGCTCCGCAACGCCCGCAAAACAATAGAAACGGGTGGCGGCCTCACCGGCCAAACGGAAGTCATCGAAATGTATTCGATGGCACAAGCGGGCGGCGCCTCCCGGCTCGTCGAAATCGTCGCCATTCAAGACGCGTTTCCGCTCTATGGCGAGCTACGTTTGAGCGATCGGTCCATCATTACGTCTGAAAGCGCGAAGCCGATCTTGGCGGCAGGCGAAACCTGGGTCTCTCAAGAGCTCGCGATCCAGCTGAGCTTGAGGCCCGGCGACGCGATCCGCCTGGGCGAGCTCGAGGCCAGGGTCGCGGCGGTCGTCGAGCATGACGCCTCCTCGGGCTGGCGCGGCTTTTCGTTCGCGCCCAAACTCTATATAGGACGCGGCTCACTCGACAAGACCGGCCTTGTTCGAAAAGGCAGCACGCTCAGCCATGACGTACTCTTTCGCGTCACACCTCAAACTGATGTCGAGGCACTCGTGCGAGCGCTCAATGAAGCGCTCCCCGACCCGGGCATTCGGGTGGTGAGCCACCTCACAGCCGGCGAGCAGATGACCCGCACGCTCTCGTACCTCACCGACTACCTGGGCCTCGTCTCGCTGGTGGGCCTGTTTTTGGCGGCGTTAGGCAGCGGCTATTTGTTTCAAAGCTTCTTGAGCCGCCGGCTCCGCGAGATCGCGACACTCATCAGCCTCGGCGCCACGCATACCAAGGCAATCGCAGTCTATCTGCTTCAGCCCATGCTGTTGGGGCTCGTCTCCGCGCTGTTCGCGGTCGCGGCCTCGTACGCGGCCATGCCGCAAATCAAAAGTCTCGTCGACCGCGCCATGAACGCCGATCTAAGAATCGACGCGGCCCTCACACAAATTCTACCCACGCTCGGGACGGCGATCTTCACGGGCATCGCAATGAGCGTCTTCGTCTGCCTTCCGCTTGCTGTGCAAATTCGAAGGCTCAAGCCGTCGGTGCTGTTTCAGGAGAGTGCGGCGCCGAGCATCGGCTGGTCCGTCGATCGTGCCTCCGTGCTCGCGGCGCTGCCGATCGGAGTCTTCGCGTATTTCATCTCGGTCTGGCAGGCAAACTCGTGGCGGGTCGGCAGCCTTTTCTTTTTCGGGCTTCTCGCATCGGCGGCACTTTTAGGCATTCTCGCCGCGCTGATTCTGACTCGCTTGAAAACTGCGCGGGCGGCGTCGCCGATTACGCGAATCGCCCTTCGCTACCTGGCGAAGAATCGCCTGAGCACGGTCTCCGCGTTTCTTGCGATCGGCCTCGGCGCGCTTTTGATGAACCTGCTCCCGCAGCTGCAGCAAAGCATCGAGTCCGAAATCGAGCAGCCCGAAGTCTCGAGCGTTCCAAGCCTGTTCTTGTTCGATATCCAAGAAGACCAGGTCGAGCGGCTAAAGGAAACTTTGAAGGCCGAAGGCGCCGGCGTGATGCAATCCTCGGCACTCGTTCGCGCGCGGCTCGAGAGCATCAACGGCGAGCCCTTTGAAAAACCGCTCGATATGTCGCAGACGACCACGCGCGAGGAGCAGCAAGAAGCGGCGACCCGCAACCGCGGTTTCAATCTCACGTTTCGTGAGGGCCTGACCGAATCCGAAACGTTGATGGAAGGCCGCGCTTTTACGGGCCCATTCTCAGGCGACGCCGGCGCCTTGCCTCAGATCTCAGTCGAATTTCGCTTTGCCGAGCGCCTCGGCGTGAAGCTCGGCGACGTTCTGAAATTTTCAATCGAGAGCGTGCCCGTCGAAGGACAGGTGACGAGCCTCAGGCGCGTGCGATGGACGAGCTTTCAGCCGAATTTTTTCGTTGTCTTTCAGCCCGGAGTTCTCGACGACGCGCCCAAAACTTACTTGGCCTCGGTTCAAAAACTTTCGCTCGAAGAGCGGGCCCGCATTCAGTCGCGCATCGTGCGCGAGTTCAACAACGTCTCGATCATCGACATCACCCAGCTCGTACAAAAAATGCTCGGCGCCTTCGAGCAGATGGCGCTGGCGATTCGCCTCATGGCCGTGCTTGCGGTGCTGGCCGGCCTCGTCGTGCTTTTTTCAATCGCGAATCACCAGGCGCGCGCCCGCCGCGCCGAGGTTCAGCTTCTCAAGATTTTAGGTGGCGGCACCGGTGACGTCGCGAAAATCTTTTTGATCGAGTTC
>DASUEL010000709.1:0-6225 GCA_036275095.1 Bdellovibrionales bacterium | reverse complement strand
GGGCGCGGATTCGATCGGGCAGGAGCTGAAGACGTGGACGAGCGCGCCGGTTTTGCAAACCGTGGCCACCGAAGGTCAAGGCATAGAGGAGCTGGTCGAAGTTTTGTCTCAAGTTGAGACGACCTCGATTCGCTCCAATCGCGAAAACCCGCAGCGCCTGCAGGCGGAGGCGCGTGCGCTTGTGCGTTTCGCCGTAGAAAAACAGCTTGATGAGCGCCTGAAAGCGGTGCGTCGCAGCTCTGACCTTCCGGCTCTCCTATCTAAGTTAAATATGTGAAATTACCGCACATTTAGCCTGACACTAAGCATCAAGATTTTGAGGTTTTCTGCCGATAAGTCTAGTTGGGAAGGTGTCATGAAGGTAACCGCGATTGACCCATTTTCGGTCAAAGAAACGCGGGCCAAACCGGAGGCTGCGAAGGGCAAGCCGAAGGTCGAGGCTCCCGCCGAAGCGAAGCTCGATCCCGTGAAAAAGGATGGGGCCGGCGGCAAGCTCTATGACATCATTGAAGAGGCCCGAAAGCGCGCGCAGAAGCGCAACCAAAGTACGGATCGCCGAAAGCGAAGAGCGCTGGCGGCCTATGCTTTGGTCCTGAATGGAGAGCGGACCCTTCATGAGAAGGGGCAGAAGTTTGATAGAGTTAAATAAGAGGGAGTTCATCAATCGACGGATCGCAAGGGCATGCGAGCTGTTTGCGAAGGAGGTGCTGTTTTCAACGAGGCTGCCACTAGAGCCTTAGTGCTCAACGCGAGCTATGAACCGCTGAAAATCGTTGGCTGGCAAAAAGCGATCATTCTGTGGTTCCAAGGTAAAGTCGAAGTGCTTGAACACCATGATGTCGTTGTTCGAAGCGTGAGAATGACTTTACGTATTCCGAGTATCATCCGCCTTAAATCTTACGTTCAAGTACGTAAGAAATCCGCAGTTCGCTTTTCTCGAGAGAATATCTATTTGCGAGACGGCTATCGCTGCCAATACTGCAATCAATCGTTTCCTCCGAAAGATCTGACGCTCGATCACGTCATTCCCGTGTCGCGCGGCGGACGCAAAGAGTGGACGAACATCGTGACGGCCTGTCGCAGATGCAATCAAAAGAAAGGCAATCGCTCACCCCACGACGCCGAGATGCCGCTGAGAACCAAGCCGGCAATGCCGCAATGGTTGCCGCAGCCCGAGCTGCATGTCAGCGCGTCCCTGACGCCCGACTCGTGGAAGGTGTACCTTCACGTGGTCGGGACAAGCTGATGAGCGATTCAGTTTTTTCGCGGGTGTCTATCAGAGGTGACCGGGAGCGAGTTTACTCGCGCCTGGTCACTGAGCGCGCGGCCTTTACCGTGCAAATCGACAAGAAAACCTATCAGTGCCGAGCCAAGGACCGCCAAGGGCGGTATCTGTTTTTCGATTTTCTCGGAGGCTCCGGGGGAATGTTTCAGGCGGAAACGATCGCTTCGTTTTCGCTCGGGCCTGAGATGTATTTCATGAAGTCGAGCATCAATGCCTATGATGGGATTCACACGCTTGATTTGGGCGCAGATCTTTACAAAGTTCAGCGCCGTGACAACTTCCGTTTGGTCGTTCCAAGCAATTACAAAGCGCGCTTCGAGCTTCGCTCGGTCGACTTAGAGACCATGAAGGCGACGTTTCCGGTCGTGGACCTCAGCGGCGGCGGGCTCAGCTTCGAAATGCTGTATGCAACGGACACGCTACGAGTCGGCAGTCACATCACGGGCCTCTTGAAGCTCGGCGACTCCTACTCGAAACCAATCGTCGCACTCGTCAAACATGTGCGCCCGTTTGGCTCAATGGGCAGCGGTTTGTATAGAACGGGAATTCAGTTCGAAGAAATGAGCCCGGCCGAGCACGAGGAGATCATCGCGCTCGTCATGAAAATCCATCGCGAGGCATTTTCGAAATTCAAGTCGGCGTGACGAGCGTTTCAATTCTCTGATTCGCCTGGCTCGAGGCTCACGCTCTTCAACACGATGCGGCCGTTGGATAGGCCCAGTGATGCGTTCGCTTTTCCCCCGGTAGGACAACAATTCGGGTCTTTGTCTTTGTAGAGGTAAGCCGTTGCGGTCATCGTTTTGAAGTCAGGCCATACGCCTTTCAGAATTTTTGTGTCCGCGGGTATCTTTTTGACGAGCTCGTCGTACCAGCTTTCTGTGTCGATTTTCGACCAGCTCTTGTTTTTTCTAACGTACATTTCGCTTTCGTTGTAGTTGCCGCTTCCATCCACGCCGATTGGAATGTGAAGCAGTGTCTCGCTGCCTGCGCCCGTGACCTCCGGCGCTTTGTACCAGAGGGCGCCGATTTCCGTTTCGGCCTTTTCAAACTCGACTTTTAAAGGTTCCTTCGATTTGGATGGACGAGAAAAAATCACCAGCGCCCTTTCGGCATGATACCTGCCGAGAAAGCCTTGCGTGCCGCAGGTGCCTTTCGAGTCTTTCGGCTCTTCACTGTAAGCGGGAATGAGACAATACAATGTGTAGTAATACTCGCGCCCATCGACTTCGGCGAAGAGCGCTGATGCCGTCGGCCGGCATTCGCGAGCGTCGGCTTTGTCGCCGCCGATTTTCACCTTCGTGATCGCGCGGCAGTCGGTTTTGATCGATTCGGGAGTGTGATTGGCGAGTGCCGGTGTAGCGGACACAATTACAGAGCAGAGTATCGAGCTGATTTTCTTCTTCATGAGCTTATAGTATGGGGCGTGGGATTTCACACAAGAACTAATGCGGTGCTGGAGCGGCTTCAGCGTCGATACCGATCGATTTTTGACGGCCCGGGCACTGTGCCGCGAGCGCGAGAAGCCCCGCGAAAATCTTCGATGTCCGTGACATTCAGAGTTGTTCTTACCGAAGGTTCTTGAAATACTTGTTCAATGATTCAAAAACATTTCGCGCCAGTTCTGGCGATTGCCATATCGCTTTCCGCCTCCGTTTCGGCCCGTGCCGATAAAGCTGACGAGGCTATTTGCACTGATTTGCATCGGGTTGCCTGTACTCCGGGCGAGGTCGCCGATCCAACCGGGGTTTCTCGTGTTTTCGGCCCCGAGAACAACGTTATTGCGCCCGAGCTTCGAATGGAGCTCAAAAATAATCTTTCAGCCTTACTGAAAGACGCGGCAAATGTGAAACATAAGAAGACTTTGCTGAAGGTCTCGGAGTTGCCGGAGTGCGAGAGCGATGAAAATTCAGACGGGTGCATTGAAGCGCTGGCGCAAGGAATGGCCGCGAAATATGAGTCGCGTCTCGTTTCCGGCCAAACTACGATGGGTCTTTCGCTCGCGCAGGGAGCGAAGCTTTCCGATCTGACGTCAATTCTCGAAGCCCAGCCTTTTAAAGACGCGGCGGCCAAATTCGTCGAGGCTTACAAAGCGAAAGCGGGCGAAGCCGAAATCGCCGCGCGTGCCGAGAAGGACGTCTTCGGCCGTGTGAAAGACGTGATGGTGCTGCAAATTCAGGAGTCCGTCGCTCAAGAAGCCGCGCGCACGCTACTCGTCGAGCGGATCAAGGCGCTCCAATGGGGCGGCTCGAATTGCGGCCCCGATGGACTGACGTCGATCATGACTCCCGAGGTCTTCTTGAGCATGAAAGACAACAAGGTCTATTTTTGCCGGGGCGTTTCGCGGCTGGGCAACAGCGAGTATCACCTGGCGTACTTGATCGCGCGCGAGATGGCTCATTTTGTCGGCCCCTGCGGCGTTACACGAGGGAAGAACGTGCCGCTCTTCAAGTACTCTCAGCCTAATAAAGCGGAATCGTCCGAGCAGGAGTTTCCATTTAAAGGCGTACTGACCTGTTTGCGCGGCCGCACGTCGGCCTATGCACAACGCGGTCTCGGGCTGAGCCGTGAAAGTGCCGTTCTGTGCGACAAGAGCGATCAGATCTCCGAGACGTTCGCGGATTGGCTCGCGGCCGAAGTCATGAGCGACTATATTCCGAAATATTTCGACAAGCACTCGAAGCAAGAAAAGAAGTCCGGCGTGATCAGTCTGATGCGGTCGCAATGCACGCCCGGCACCCGGCAGGAGCTCGCCGATCGCATTCCGGTCGAAGAGCGCTTCAACAGAATCTTACTGTCGAATCCGGATATTCGCACGGCTCTTGGCTGTAAAGTGAAACCGCTCGACATCGCATACTGCGCGCCGGGGGCCGAATCCGACGACGGCACCGAGGAGAAGTCCGAATGAAGAACAAGAAGCTCATGATTCTCTTCTGCCTCTTTGCGTTTTTGCTCACGTCAGTGATTGAGCTCGACGATGCCGACGCTCGTAGGCGCCGCCGGCGCCGCCCGCGCCGCGCGTACACGCTCTCTCCCGAGGTCGATCTGGTCGTCACCTTCGGCGATCGCGTCTCGGTGATTCAGCTGGTGAAAGACAAGAAAGATTATTACCTGCATTTCTTCAACAGCGCCGGCCAGAAGAAAGATCTCCTGCTCTCGAAAGCGAACTACAATTACATGGTCTCGCAAGCGCAACACGCCAACGGTGGAATGCAGGCGACCGATGATTGCCCGCGGGCCCGCGTGAGCCTCGAGCTCAAGGGCAAAGAAGTCTCCCGCGCGTGTTTGCACTCCGACTCCAGCGGGGCCAAGAAGCTGGTCGAGCTCGCGAACACTTTGTCCGCGCCACTTTGAGACACGAGCCAGTGATCGAACCGGGGCTTCGTGCTCTCCGAAATTTTCGGGGAGAACGTCGAACTTTCGTCTAGGCCGCTCAAATTAATCCGGTCATTTCAATTAAATACCGCATCGCGCTAAAGTTATAACGCGTCACACCGATAGGTTCTGTGACGGCTGATAATTGGTTCTAGAGTTTCAAGAAGTCTGTGGGCGACTTCCAAAACTCAGCAGCCCGAACGCCACGCCAGTGGCCTTCGGGATTGATGGGAATTGGCTACGAGAGGAGTTCACAGATGCCATTACGGATCAACACCAACGTGGCTTCGATCGCGGCCCAGCGGCACCTGGATAAATCCGACCGCCGCATGGAGCACGCGCTCAAAGCACTCGCTTCGGGTAACCGAATCGTGCAGGCGGGAGACGATGCCGCGGGTCTCGCCATCAGCGAAAATCTCCGCGGTCAACTGGCGGGCCTCAGGCAGGCGCGCTTCAACTCCGAAAACGCGATCTCGCTCATTCAAGTCGCCGAAGGCGGACTGAACGAGCAGAACAACATCTTGATTCGTTTGCGCGAGCTCGGCATTCAGGCCGCGAGCGACAACGTGTCGGATGTCGAGCGTGGATATCTGAATCAGGAGTTCGGTCTCCTCATTCAAGAGTTCGACCGTATCGCGAAGACGACGGCGTTCGGCAACAAACGGCTGCTTGAAGGCACCGGCGAAAGATTCGAGTTTCAGGTCGGCCATCAGGCGGGGCCTGAGAACGTGATCGAGTATCAGCTCGACGCCGACTCCACCGCGGGCACGATCGGAATTTCGGGGCTTGCCGTCGAAGATCAGGATGAAGCGCGCAGCACGCTCGAAGAGATCGACGCGGGCCTCGATAAACTCGCGGCGATTCGCGCGAGTTTCGGCGCGATTCAGAGCCGCTTGCTCATGACGACGAGCAATTTGGACATTCAGTATGAAAACGTCTCTGCCGCTCGCTCGAGAATGGCCGACGCTGATATCGCGTACGAGACGGCGGAGCTGACCGCCGCGCGTGTCACGCAAGACGCCGGTATCGCCGCGCTGACGCAGGCGAACACGCTGCCGAGTCGCGCGAACATGCTGATTCACGGTGTAACATAAGGGGCTGGGCATTGAAGGCCAAAGCGCAATGGGCACGCGCGCCCGCAATGGGCGGCGTGAAGGCGCTTTGGCTTTCAAGACGTCGATTTCGTCAGACTGAATTAGAGAGCGAACCCGTATTCTTCTTCATCCGTACAAACTCGGCCGCCATAAACATCGCTGCATTCGCCGCTGCGAACGGCATCACAACTCCATTGTGTGTCGCCATTGCATCTCCAGCCGGCACGCCAATCGTCGCAATGATAACCGTTGCGAGTCACATCATAGCTGTAATCACTTCGGCATTCATAACGCTGGCAGCCGTTCGCTTTTTCGGTCGTGGCATAACAGTACTCGCCGTCGTCCGCTTTTGAGACGCCGCCGACCGCGAAAATTCCTACAAGCGCAAGTACGAAAATAGCCTTTTTCATAATCCCCTCCATTGTTGATTGATGAACCGGACGAGTTTCCTTAGTTCAATTGGCGTGCCTGCGT
>DASUEL010000708.1:0-4211 GCA_036275095.1 Bdellovibrionales bacterium | reverse complement strand
AAGGTACCAGTAAGCGCCAGCAAAATTACAAGGAACCCAACACTCCGACGTCTCATATTCGCTCCCAATCGTACTATCGACAGATCAGGACGAATTCTTTAACACTTTCGGGGACGCGGTTTAATCAGCTCAGCTCTTTCGCGGGCCGGTCGCCTTGGTCGCGCTTGAGCGGGGGCCGGTCTGTTTCGTCGACTGGCTCCAGGTTTTTTAGTGCCGGGCCGTTGATCACCTGGCCGGTCGCATCGAAGCGCGAGCCGTGGCACGGACAATCCCACGAGCTCTCGAGATTGTTCCAGTGAACGATGCCGCCTAAGTGCGTGCAGACCGCCGAGCATTCGTGCAGGCGGCCGCTCTCGTCGCGATAGGCGGCGATGAGCTTCGTTCCGCGGCGGATGACCGCGCCGGTTCCGGGCTTGATGCCGTCGGGGCTCGAGGTGTCGGTGGGGTGCAGCCACTCGGCGTAGTGCTTGCCTACGATGAGGTTTTCGCGCACGTACTCGGTCGTCGAGCGCAGGCGGAAGCGCGACGGGTTGTAGAGCGTTGCCCACGGGTTTTCGCGGCCCATGATCAGATCGGTGACGAGCTTGGCGCCCAGCGTACCGTGGGTCATGCCGTTGCCCGAATCGCCCGTGATGATGAAGACGTCCTGGTCGCCGGGGTTGCGGCCGATGAAACCGAGGCCGTCGATGGGCTCGAGCACCTGGCCCGACCAGGCATGCGCGCGCTCCTGCACTTGCGGAAAGCGCTCACGCGTCCAATCTTCGAGCTTCGTGAAGTGATACTCGGGCTCGCTCTCTTCGCCGGTGCGATGGTCTTCGCCGCCGACGATGAGTATGTCATGGGCGCGGCTCAGCGGGTCGGGCTGCAGGCGCACGTAGTGATACGGATCGAGCGTGTCCCACAGCAGAATCAGCGGAAGCTCGTTTTTCGGCACGCGCATGCCGATCACGTACGTTCGGTACGGATGCTGTTTGGTGTGGATCGCCACGCGGTCGTTGACCGGCGAGTTGGTGCAGACAACGACTTGTTTGCAGTGAATCACCGGTCCGCGGTCGGTGTGCACTTCGGTTGCCGTGATTTTGTTCGCATGCGTGTAACAATAAATCTGCACGCCTCGGCGGGCCATCACCATCGACATGTGGCTGAGGTATCTCAGCGGATGGAGCTGGGCTTGCTTCGGAAACATCAGCGCGCGGCCCGTCCACGGGAGCCCGGGCGCGTGGTCGACGATTTTCACGTCGGTCAGGCCCGCCCGTCTCGCGGCTTCGCACTCTTTGTCGAGCTCGGCCGGGTCCTCTCCTTTGCCGGCAAAGAGGAACCCGTCGAGGTAATGAAAGTCACAATCAATATTCTCTTTTTTGATGATCGAGTGGGCGAGTTCGATGGCCGCGGTGTGGCTTTCGGCCGCAAGCCGCGCGCCCACGGTACCGTGTATACGCTCGAGCTCATAGTAGCGGTCATCGAGCGCGTTCACCCAGTGTGCCGTCGTGCGGCCGGTTTCGCCCCAGCCGATGGGACCGTCATCGAGCACGGCCACGGATTTTCCTTCAAGCGACAAGAAATAGGCCGTTGTAAGGCCTGCGATGCCGGCTCCCACCACGCATACATCGACCGTCACGTCATCGTTGAGGGGAGGAAACTGCGGGACCGCGGCACTCGACATCCAGAGAGACATTGTTTGTGTATTCATGGGAGAACAGATAAACTAATTTCGTAAGGGCGATACCAAACGGCTTGTGTAGTTTTCTTAAGAATCGGGTCCGCTTTTCGCGGTCAGGCTGCCGCCACCATCGTCCTCGAACCTCCGCGGGCTTCAAAGCCTAGACTAAAATTGTATAACTTTGCGTTTCTGCTAAAGGTCATCTTCCACAACAAACAAAATTGGGTTAGTATGCCCTCATGCGACGTTACGAAAGACTTGGTGCTTACCTGAAGAAGCAGCGGATTCGTAAAGGTCTGACGCAGAAACAAGTTTCAGACGCCTTTGGATTCACGACTTCACAGTTTATTTCGAATTTAGAGTTAGCTAAATCCCCACCGCCGCCGAACGTGATGAAACGTTTGGTGAAGCTCTATGGGATGCGCCTTGAGGAAGTTCTCAAGGTCATCGCCAAAGAGGAAGAACGGTACTGGCGGTCGCAGCTCAAGTAAGAATTCTTTAGAAATGTCCAATATCACTCCAACGCCCGGGGCAACTCCTCTGGTTGATTGAGAGTGAAAGGGGTTTCTCATGGAATCTTATGGTGCTTCCGATCTCGACCAAGGCCGAATTGTGATGGGCCGACCGGCACGCGCATCCGCGCCAACGGAGCCGTCCGTTCGAAATCCTTACAGCAAGCCCTTGACCGAGCGCCGCTCGCGCGTCGATCTCTCATACAAAATTTATGAGGCCGGGTTCGTTGCGACGCTCGTCATGACGTTCGTAGCCTACGCGCCTTCGATTCTTGGAATGGCCGGGTACGATATCGCCGCCAGCATGGCGACCGCTTTTGAAAACCGGCCCGTGATCGCGGGCGAGGGAATGTGGTGGGTCGCGCTCGTCGTGCACCTGCTGATCGGGACGTACGCGCTTCCGACGCTGTATCATTTGACGATTTACCAGCTGCGGCCCGCGTACTCGTGGCGCATGGGCTTGGTATGGGGGGTGGTGCTGTGGGCTTTCGAAGCGCTCATGCTTTCGCTCCTCAACTTCGAAACGTCGCTTGGCGTGGCGTTTTTGAGCTGGCTCACGTACGGTTTCGTATTCGGATATGTCGCCGAGCCGCACGCGAACAGGCTTCAATACCGGGAGACCGGCTTCGGCCGGCGGACCGGTCGCACGAGCCCGGCCGCGTGACCTGAGCTCACTTGCGACAAGCGCTCTCGAGCTCGGCGCGGCTCAACTGTGACGGCTCGATCACCGGGATCCCGTGCGCATTCGAGAGCCGCTTGGACAAGGCCCGCAGAATATCGGCGGGCCTTTTCGTTTTTTCGCAGCCTGGCGTCAGCTCGTACGCCACATGCAAAACCGTCGTGATGTGGGCCGCCGCCTGCGAAGTCGTCGGCGCAATCACCGCGGCGTCGACAAATCGCGGGCCCCAGTTGCCGGTGACGTTGAGTTTTTCGTCGACGGTCGTGACGACGACCACGTTCGAAAGCCTGTGCCCGTAAGGATCGGTGAGCTTCGCCGGCCACGGGAACGGGTAGCCGGGCTCATCGAGGTTTACGCGCTGGTTGCCGGCGGCCGCGACCAGCACGGCACCCAGCCGAACGAGCTCGTTTCGAAGCTCAACATAACGGGCAGGGTCGGCGCTCGAAAACGCGCCACTCATATTGATCAGACGGGGTGCCACGGCTCGCAGAATCAGGTGCAGATGCGTGAAATCAGTCGACGGCGGGAGCTCCCGGCCAGGGCGCAGCCCGCCACCGATTGCGAAATTCACGAGATCGTAGTGGTTCCAGATTTTGACCGGGAAAAGCAGCGGAAATTGATCGGCGTGGAGGCGCGCGCGCTCATGCAGGCGTGCGAGCGCAGCCGCCGACTCTTTCATCACCCACTCGCCATGGTCGTGAATCGTCGCGGGATTGTCGTCGAGATCGCCGGCGTCCCACGGGAGCGCTTCGCTGAGCGAGCCCAAGAGATTGAGGCGCTGGCCTTGCGCCGAGGTCATCTCGAACGCGCGCCAGGTCTGGTCGTCGTAAGTGAGGCCCGTGTCGAAAAATACGATGCGTTTGCGCCGTGGATCGGTGTTACCCGCGCGATAGCGCGCGGGCACCGGCTGCTGAAAACGCCGGAGATCGCCGTCAAAACGCGCGCGGTAGGCGCCGCTGGCCTTCACGAGGCCCCGAGCCCACGAGAGCTCATTCGGCGATATGCCGCAAGACGCGAGCGCGTCGTGCAGACGGAGCAGGTCGGTATCGGGCGGAAGCGCGTCCGGGTGGAGCGGGCGCAAAGTTTGATGGCGGAGCCGCTCGGCGATCGTGGCTTGAAACGCGCGCGCGATCGCTTGGGTCTCGGCGGCGGCCGGGCACTTGAAAATGCGCGGCACCGAGGCGGCCGAAGCCCCGACGGCTGGCCCTGCGGCGGCCCCGAGATTCACGGCCAGCAAAAATGAACGTATCAGTCGAAACGGCGCGGGCATCGAAACAAAACATCAGGATTTCAGGCGTCGGTCAAGGCGTGACCACGCTCTCGAGGGCAACGCCTTTGCGGACGATGACCTCGACGTTTC
>DASUEL010000707.1:0-2219 GCA_036275095.1 Bdellovibrionales bacterium | reverse complement strand
GAGACCGCCTGCTTCAGGCTCCCCAAATGCCGCAGAAATCTCTGTCGCGCGGAACGCAACTCGGGCAATGTCGAGCGATCAGCCGTGATGATGAACGCGCGGCTGTGCGCGACTTTTTCTTCGAACGCGCGGCCCATGGCTTCGACCGCCAGAAGCCGCCGTGAATAATCATAGACGACCTTGTCTTTCGAGCGGATGACCCGCTCGAGCGAAAAATAGGAAACAGTGGCGACCGTCAGAGTCACGAGAACCGACAGAAAAAGCCAAAATGCGACCCGCCAATTGGTAGCTCTATTTCTCCACACGCGATATCCGTCCTTACCGGGTCCCACTATGACCTAAGCTCCCGTGGAATGCGTCGATTAACCGTTAAAAAATTTTAACAATCCTGATGCAGGCGGCGCCGCGTTTCAGTTATGATATTTCGGTGTTTATAAAACTCGCCGAGAAACTGCATGTCCTGCCTTCCGATCAAACGGCGTTTCGCCACGAAATCGGAACGCGCATGGTGGCCGTCGACCTCGATGGAAGGGGCAGTCTCTTCGTTCACTCGGCCGTCAAAGCCGGGCTCCCCGCGCTGAAGACGCTCGGCAGCCCCGCTCACTTCGCGATTCCCAACAAATGGCGGCGCGGCCCGGTGGCTGAAATCAAGGCCGCTTATCCCGATGCGAAGTTCTACGGCGCGCCAGATCTCGAAAAGCTCGAGAAGCTCGTCGAAGTTGAAGCGATCCGGCCGGGCGCCACGTACCCGTGGTCGGGCGCGCTCGATCATCTCGTGTTAGAAGGAATTCCGTTTTTCAACGAGGTCGCGTTCTTTCATCGCGAAAGCCGCACACTCTTGTTGGCCGACGTGGCGGGCTACCTCTACGATGGCGGCCCGCTCACCGCGCAGCTTGCGATGAAGCTTCTGAAGGCGGGAGCGCATCCTGGCTGGAGCGCGTCCGAAAAGAAGCTCTACGTTCGCGATCGAAAGACGTTCGAAGCGTCGCTCGCCAAAATGTTGCAGTGGGATTTCAAGCGCGTTCTGGTCGCGCACGGACCGCGGCTCGAGAACGACGCGCGGGCCCAACTTACAGAAATACTGATGCCGGCGGCCGCCGACGCCGCGGCCGGCACCGAGCCCGTGCCATAAGCGCCGTGAACTGGGCCCAGCGGGCGGGCTCCGGGTTTTTTTTGGACTCAATCAATTCAACAAACGCGACGAACGATCGAAGTCCGTGTTGCTCATGTACAGCAAGTAGTTGTTGGCCCGCTCCCAAACGCGATACGTATTGCCGTCAGCTCCGTTATAGAGAACGTAGGGTTTAACGTGCTGCTGATAAAGCGTGCTCGATGACATTGAGCCCCGCCAGCAGAAGTAACGCTTCGAGACGGTGAACGCATAGGCAACGCGTCCGTCTCGCAAATTAACCGCGCGCCCTTGGCCGAGCGCGTGTTTCGGATAAAACGAGAACTCCCGAAAACTCTCAGGAAACGAGCTGTAGCGCTGGCTCGTGCCTTCGTAGAGTCCAATGCCGGCGGCATCGCGATAAGCGTCGGCGGTCACGAGGATCGTGATGAGCGTGTTGTAGCAGCCACCGCGATTGGAGTCTCCCGCATCCGTGCTCACCGAAAGAAGAGTAACGTTATTCGACTCTTGCTCGATGATGGCGGCTTGGCCGCTGACCGCCAGTAAAAGTGCCGCGAGAACGATGAGCTGTTTCATGAAACCTCCTGAGGAGCGCAGATCCTATGCATCCCCCTGGGGTTTCTCAATCTTTCGGGTCACGGTTGTAAAATGTTACCCACAGGTTTCGCTTTTGCGCCGCTCTCACACCGCGGCCGAATGCTCGGTTTGAGGGGCGTCGAGCTCCGCATCCATCGTGATTTCGGTATTCAATAGCCGCGAGATCGGGCAATTCTCCTTGGCTGCGCGAGCCGCCTCCTCGAAGACTGCGCGCTCGACGCCTTGGGCTTTCACCCGTGTGTTCAAATGAACGCTTTGAATGGACCAGCCTTTCGAATCGCGCTCCAGCCGCACGGTCGCTGACGTGTCCACCCGTTCGGGCCTCGCGCCGCGCGACTCCAGCTCGTTTGAAAGGGCCATCGAAAAACAAGAGGCGTGGGCCGCGGCGATCAGCTCTTCGGGATTGGTCCCGGCTTCCTCGCCGAACCGGGTTTGGAACGAATACGGAAGGCGATCCAGGGCGCCGCTTTTGGTCGAGACCGAGCCGTTTCCG
>DASUEL010000706.1:0-3899 GCA_036275095.1 Bdellovibrionales bacterium | reverse complement strand
GGCGGTCCGCGTGATCGTCGGTCGCGTCTGTGATGAAACCAGTGGAGGGAGAGCAAAGATACCCGCAAGGAAAAAGACAGTGGCGATCAAAGTTCGTTTTCGCATGACCGCCCGTTTTGCAACCGACGTGCCAGCCGCTTTACATCCGAGCGGCACGAGCGTTGCACAGCGAGCAAAACCGTCGACGCTTCTCCGCTACTCGCGGGGCGTCACGAAAAACATAATCACCGAGGACAAGAATGAAAAAACTGCGCGAAACAATACGGCACGCCACCAGATCGTTAGCTCCGATCATGGCGGTTCTGATTTTCACGAACATCCTGCTCGCCCAAGGCCCGATCTTCACCGGCGACGCGAGCAATCTTTCCAACATCATCCGCGAGTCCCTGAAGCTCATGGCGATCATCCTGTTCTGTCTCGGGGCGGTGGGGATCGCGTGGGCGATCTACAACAAGCTCACCGGCAAGGAATGGGGCAACCAGGCTTTCGGCTCGATCCTGTCGTTCGCGTTCGGGACCATCGTGGCGGTGTTTTGGCAGCTCGCACAGGGGCGTGCGGTCGGCGTCGATACGAACTTTTAGGAGGGGGCAAATGAGACGACGAGCTACGCGGCCGAACGTGTTCCGCGGATTGAAAAGATTCGGGGTTTACTCGACCGACTGGAAGTACATACTCGTGCCGACCGCGGCAGCGTACCTGACCCCATTTCTGTTCGGCCTTTGGTTCGGCTACGTGCCGCTTGGTTTCCCCCTTGGCTTATTTACGTTCCTTGTACTGCTCGGAACTTTCAATTACCTCCGCCTGAGCAAACCGGAATGCTGGCTCTCCCAAAGATTCGATGCCATGGCGGACCGATGGGCACCGTTCCGAGCCCCACTCGATCTCGAACTCGATAAAGCCGATTGGATCAGAGATTAAATAAAAATGGACACAGCAAATCTTTCTTTCGCACATATCGCGGTCGCGCTGTTCGGCAGTTTTTCTTTCGCCGGCATCGGGTTCGCTATCGGTCGGCGGCTGCTCCCCCAATTCCGAATGCATCGCGAGCGGGTGACAGGGATCGCACCGACAACACGGAATTCTTCTTCGACTGAAATTCCCGGCGAAAAGGGACGGCTGCTGCCGACGGAGATCCTTGGTCTGGAGGGAAACATACTCCGCTACCGCGATGGGAGCTTCGGCAAGGCGTACAGCTTCGAGCCGGCGAACACCTTGTACGATGACGGCCGCCTGACCGAACAGCGGATCGACGATCTCAAGACGATCCTGAAGTTCGATAAGCCGCCGGGCACGGTCATCCAGTTCCGTTTCGCGAGTGCGATGGACGACGGCCGAGTGCTCAAGGATCATCTTCGCTCCCGCGACGAGCAGAAAAGCGATCCGATCGCATCCGTCCTCCAAGCTACGAATCTTTCGCTTCTCGAAGAAGCTATCCGTTCGGGGCAGGTGATGCGTCAGTCGGCGACCGTTTGGGTACGCGTTCCGGTGAGGGACAAGGCGGACAACAGTCTCTTCGGCTCCGCATTCCCGTCAGTCATTCGCACCGTGCGCGCGAACGGTTTTCTCCGCTTCCTGCGACAGCCAATCCTAATGGCAAGGAACGCGGTTGGCGAAAACATGCTCACGCGGGAACTCAGGGTCGAATCGGAATGCCGTTCCAAAGCGGCCCGCGTTTTTCAGGGGTTCGAGGCGAACTTCCCGAAATCGCTGAACCTTCGTGAGATGGACCCGGAAGATTTGTTCGCGTCTGTTTTCACGAGCCACCGACGCGATCACGCACACGTTCCGATCCTTCCCGAGGACGCGCGCGTCGATGTCAGGAGATATCTCGCCAGCGCTCCGATCACTGCCGGTGGCGACCAGTTCGTCCGCCACAACGGCACCCCCGCAAGCCTCGTCAGCCTCAAGAGTCTGCCGAACGGGTTCGTCACGGCCGACGTGATGCGTTACCTAACGGCGACACGCAACTTGTGCTTCCCGCATGAGATTGTCGTCGATCTGATGACGACTGAGAAGCAAGCGGCAAAGAAGGATCTTCAAAAGCGAATCGACCGAATCGAAGGCAGCCGGAACACCTGGCTTGGCTTCCGGAACCTGAAGAAGGACGCCGTGGTGATAAAGAGCGACCTTGAAGACCTGCTCGAACAGGTAGAAGCCGACAACGAAGAAATCTGCCGCCTGCGGATGAACGTCATCGTCTTCGCCGACCGATCTAAGGGGCCAAAGGAAGCCCGCATTCAACTGGAAATCCTCGACGAACGGTGCGATGCGGTTATCTCTGCGATCCGGAAGAAGATCGGAGCTGATGCCGTCAGAGAGGATGCCGTTCGCCAGCGTGCCATCTATCCGCGAATGCTCGCCGGGGAAGTGTCGGCTAAGCGAACCGGTCAGGAGCTTACCGAAACTGCGGATTCCGTAATCGCGTTCGTCCCGACCGAAACGAGTTGGCGCGGGAGCGCGCGACCGCATAGCATCTTCACCACTCCCAATGGTCAGATGTTCGGGCTCGACCTGTACGACCGGGCATTGATCAAGTCCCCGACGGTCATCGTCACCGCAGCATCGGGGGAAGGAAAATCCTTCCTCGCGTCGATGCTGATAACCGACATTCGCGCGCACCGCGGGAACGTGAAGGTGCGGGTGATGGACTACCGGCATTCGTTCAAACCTATTTGCCGTTTGTTCGGCGGCCGGCATATCGAGTTCACGGAAGAAAATCCAAAGCCCATCAACATCTGGAACTACCCCGGGATCGAGAACGGCGTGCCACCGACCAAAAGACAGCTCGCGATGATGCTGACCGACATCCTGATCCTTAGCAAGACGCCGAAAACCGACGCGATCACGAGCGCAATCGCATCCACCGTCATCGACGAGGTCTACAAAATGGCTTTAGCCAGGAACGGTCACGGCCGCCCGAAGTTCCAGCCCGTGCTCGGGCACTTCCTCGACATTCTGAAAAGCTACCACTGGAACGCGGGCGAAGCGAGGCAGGCCAACGAGCTATACCTAAAGCTAAACGTTCATCGGAAAGACCCGTGGCTCAATTCTCCGACGCACCCCGAATTCGACGAGCCTTCGATGTTCGACGTTTTCGAGTTGTCCGGCATCAGCAGCCTCGACGAGAAGATTCGCGAGAGCGTTGGGTTCCGCATCAGCGCCCAGATCATGCAGGAGATCGGGGAAGAGAACACTCACAACCAGAAGATCCCGATCCTTTTCCTGTGCGACGAGATGCGCGAGATCAACCGGCATTTCCCTGCGATCCAGGAGCTCATCGCGGAGGCGACCGTGACGGGGCGAAAGGAAGGACTCGTCACGGTCCTTTTCTCGCAAGCGTACGAGCATTTCACCGGGACACCCGAGCAGCCGAACGTCACCGGGATCGATCTCGTGAAAAACTCCGGCGTGAAGATGATCGGGAAGCAGATCGGCGGGTTCGAGCGCCTCGCCGACGATTGCGAACTCGCGCCCGAGACCATCGCGGCGATTCGGGGGGTCAGAAACCAGTACGGCCGCTACACCCAGTGGGTGTTCGTGATCGGGAGCGGCACCGACAAGATCGTCCAGATGGCGGAGATCCGCCTGTCCCCCGCGATGCTCTGGGCGAACACCAACGACACGAACGAGGCGAACGCCCGCCGACTGGTCGAGAACGTCCGACCTGACCTTCCGCCCGAAATTGTCGTCTCATGGCTCGCGTCGAAATATCCGAGCGGCCTGACGGCGGTCGGGCTGACCAGCATTTCGCAGCGGGACCTAAACGAGCTTGGCGGACTGGAGGTGGTGGCATGATGAGAATCAACGAAACGGTTAGACAAATCCTTCTCGGCGCTGTTCTCTCGTCGATATTCATCGGCATTGATGTTCGGCCTGCTCCGGCGCAATGGACCGTGTTC
>DASUEL010000705.1:0-2955 GCA_036275095.1 Bdellovibrionales bacterium | reverse complement strand
AGGCCGCCGTTGTAATAGAATTTGTCGCCTGGGTTCTCGCTTTGGAGCATGGGTTTTTTTAGAATGAAATCGACCCAGTCGGGGGACTTGTACATGATCATGGCGTCGTTTTCGGCGTTGTAAGGGCCCCACTCGTTCCACTTCATGCCGCCCGACATCGAGAGCAAATGCTCGATCGTCAGTGAGGCTTTTTTCGGGTCATTCTCGAATTGCTCTTTATAATCGGGAAAGAATTCCGAAATCTTCTGGTCCAAACCCTTCACGAACCCTTTTTCGATCGCCGCTCCCATGAGTAGAGCGATCACGCTTTTTGTGACCGACTGAACCGGCAGAGGCGTATCGCCGTCGAGAGGTCTTGAGGGCGGCGTCTTGTAGTTTTCTTCGTATACCGTTTTGAAGCTCTTCTGAAAGTAGCGCTCTACAAGAGTGTCTCCGCCGCGTTCGACGATCAGGCTCAATAGCCGGTCGTGTTTACCGGCGTCGATTTCATCGGCCAGCTTTTCGAGCGCGGCACTGCCCGGCACGCGGGCATTGGCGGCGGAGCCGCAAGCGGCCTGGGCCGGCCCCGCAAAGAGAAACAAGAAAAATATCGCGGTTAATTGAATGCGCATGGACGCTCCGTCTTTTGCACGTGAAATGCCAGGGCCCGATCGGATGCTTGGGCCCTGGCGGGATTTGCCGTGTCTATGAGATTGACAGTGCGGAACTTGGGCTCCGGCCCGGCTCAACGGGCCGGGCAAAGAACCGGTGGGCGCGCGGGCGTGCGGCCCGCGCTCAGGAGCTCGCGCGCCTGGGCGTCGGAAAGCACGGCACCAGAGGCGAGAAAGGTCTCGAGCTGAATCTCCGCGATCTTCGGATCGAAGTCGGCATGGGTCGAATCCGCCGCTCCGTATCTGTAGGCGAGGTGCTCGATTCGGGCCGCGGTGAGTGCGCGGTGGATCTGCTGGTTGAATTTAGGGTAATCATCGACGAACACGACGCGCTTGGGGCGATAGCCGGTCTTGTCAAAAAACGCCACGAGCGCGTCGCCCTTGTCGCTGAAGCTCGTCAGCATGATGCCTTGCTTGTAGACGACGTTCTCCGCGACCACGACCGTGCCGCTGACGGGCGCGCTCTGATCGATGGCGATTCCGACATGCCCGAGAGCCTGCTTGCGCCCTTCGAGAAAATCGGCGACCGCGCCGCTAAGAACCATCATCTTCACGCCGCGTGCCTGGAGGCTCTTGAGGAGGGCCGGGGTGCCGGGCTCAACCGGCTCGATAAAGCCGCGGGTCTGAATCGTTTCCCAAACCGGTTTCGCTCCGGTGAAGCCGCGAGCATTGGCCTCATCCTCGCTCAACCCCGCTTCGACTCCGCATTGAGCTCGCGATTTCAATACGTACGGAACCCACGCTTCTCCGCCGAGCATCTGTTTGGTCTTCGTGAGCGTGTTGTCGGTGTCGAGCACTAATAAGGTGTCCTGGTCGACGGTACTCAAGGCTTCGGCCATCGATTTGGTTTCGCGGATTTCGGCTTTTGCGCAGCCGGGGAGCGCGGAAAGGGCGAACAAAAGGCCAATTCGAGCTAACGTTCTGTACATGGCAACTCTCCTTTGCGAGTTCAAGTTTATCTGACTGGACCCGGATGATAAGCCGATTTTTCCGATCCGAGGGGGCGATCGCCGTTCAATTTCAAAATTGAAAGGCGTTTTTAAAGTTTGAATAGGCCCTGGCCGCGTTTTGAAGTGCTGAATGAAAGGACTTCACATAAAATGAATTGGAAATGGATTTCAGCTTCTTTGCCGCGAAAGGAATCAGAGTTGCCGCCGCTCTCCAGTGGGCCGTTCTAATCTATTGGATATTACGGGCGGAGCGGCCTGGCCTTCGGTCGCGGGTGCTCGGGGCCCTGGCGGTGACGATCGTCGCCTATCTCGTGGCCCCGCTGCCGCTCGCGTTCGGTGCCCCTTTTTGGCTTCAGGCCGGGGTCTTGTCCGTCGCCTGCGCCAGCGGGTTCATGATTTGGCTTTCGGCTCACGCGTTCTTTGACGACGGCTTCCGCCTTCGGCCGTGGCACTTCGCGGTCTTGGCCGTCTCGAACCTGATTTGCTTGGTTACAATCTCGGGGTTTCCGACATCGGCTTGGCTTTACGGCGCGCTCGGCGGCTCACCCGTGCTCTTCAACTTCGTCGCGTTCATGTTTCCGCAGATGGTAACGCTGGTCTTCATCGTCTTCACATTGCGCCACGTGAGCCGCGGCGGACGCGACGACCTGGTCGAGCCGCGCTTGCGGCTGCGTCTCCGTTTCGTGCGCTACACGGCCACGCTCGCATTTATCGTCATAGCGTTCGAAGTTACGATGAAAGCGGCGCCGTTTCTGCGGCAGTACCTCGATGCGGCCAGCTCTTTTCTGGTTTTCTATCTCGGTTATGTCGTGACTTATCAGTACCACAGGAACTTGACGATGTTCGAGCAAGCCGTGGGCGAGCCGCACCCGGCACCGGCAGGCCCGCGCGGGCCGGAGCCAGAGGCCGGCGCGCCAAAGCTCAAACCGTCTCCACTTGACGAGAGCCAACGCGCGCGATTTGAAGATTTGGTCGGGCGCGAACGTATCTACACCCAGCCGGGTCTGACCGTTCAGAGTCTCTCCGAAAAGTTGGGAGTGCCCGATTACAAACTGCGCCAGCACATCAACCAGTCGCTTGGCTTTCAAAATTTCAATCAGTTTCTGAATTTTCACCGCGTCGGCGAAGCAAAACGGCTCCTGAGCGCGCCTGAAGGGCAAGGGCTTCCGATCTACAATCTTTCGGTGGATCTCGGTTACGGCTCCCTCGTTTCGTTCAATCGCGCCTTCAAAGAGGCGACGGGTCTCACTCCCACCGAGTTTCGCGACCGCGCGCGCGCAATCAGCTGAGCTCCTACAGGCTGGCCCTTCGTCGCGGCACGCTTCGGCGCCTTCAATAAATTTTGGATCCGCAGT
>DASUEL010000704.1:0-3161 GCA_036275095.1 Bdellovibrionales bacterium | reverse complement strand
CGGCGGTAACCGTGCCATGCGGCTCCCACATGACCGTCACGCGGGTTCGGTCGGGCGCTTCCTCGGTCAGCAGAATGGTGCTCAACATCGTCGGTGGCCAGGTGGTGAGCGCCGGATGCCGGGTGGTCTTGTCGTTTTTTTCATCGGTGAATTCTTGAGTATAGACGATCCGGCCCGGCTTCGTGATTTCGAGATACCTGGCCCGCCCGTACATCTTCAGGCCCGCATCGTTATACATGCAGTAAAACGTGCTTCCGCCCGGCCTGATATCTGCCTTCAAAAACTCCATTTTGAACCCGGTCGGAGGCAGCCACTTAGCAAAATGCTTCGGGTCGGTCCACATTTCGAACATCACGTCCACAGGCACATCAAAGGCGCGGTTGATGACGAACTTGTCTTTGCCCGTGTCTTCTTTCTCCAAGTACTCCGCCAAGCGATCCCAAGTGGAGTCGCCGTTCGCTTTCTTGATGAACTTTCGGGTCTCTTCAGCCGCTTCAGGCGTCGGCAGCGTCATCGTCATGTCCATTTTGGTTTTGCCTTTGAGCTCGCTGAACAGAACCGTGACTTTAAACAACGGCGGGCGCCCCTCGCTTGCACCGTGGTCATAGACGAGCTTCGCGTACTTCTCGACTTCGTAATAGGTGGCAATATTGGGGTAGTCGGTGCCGTCAGGCCCGTGCATCGTGTACACCCACGTTCCGCCGGGCCGAAGGTCTTTGCTGTGCGTGGTAAGCGTGAAGCCGCGCGGGCCCCACCACTTCGCCGCTTGCTTGGGATCGGTCCACGCCTCCCACACTGTTTTCACCGGCGCATCGTAGACGCGGATGATTTTCAGCTCGTTCGATTTATTTTTTTTTGCGGCCATGGCTCTTTCCTTTCGCGGTTTTCTTAGGGGTGACGGTTTTCAGATATTCTTCGAGACGATCAAAGCTTTCTTCCCAAAAGACGCGGTACTGTTCCATCCAGTCGGCGGCTCCTTTGAGCGCATCCCCGTTCAGGCGGCAAGGGCGGTACTGGGCCTCGCGGGATTTTTTGACCAGCCCCGCCTTTTCGAGAACTTTGAGATGCTTGGTGACCGCCGGCAGGCTCATCTCTTTTAGAAATGGCTTCGCGAGATCCGAAACGTTGGCTTCACCTTTCGACAAGCGCGCGAGCATCGCCCTGCGAGTCGGGTCGGCGAGCGCCGCGAAAGTTTGGCTGAGATGATCCTGCATATTTAACCTTTCGGTTATTTAACTATTTAGTTAAGTATAGAGGTTTGGCGGGTTCGCGTCAATAGGGGCGAGAAACCCCGCGAATTCAATGCCTTAACCACGATCAGCAATTGGCTTTATTTGAAGTCCGGGCCGTGAAGCCGCGACCAGCCGGAATCGAACGACGATGAAGTGAAGATATAGGGGATATACATAAAGGCGCCCCCGCGAAGTTTGGTGAATCGCGCCTCGGAGTCGTCGGTGAAAATGAAAATTGCACGTCCTTCTTGCTCCGATATGTCGGTTTCAGAGTGCCGCAAATTCCGGTCGACCGGAATCGTGCAATGCTCGCGCTGCCAAGCCGTAAACGCATCCGTTACGTCCCGAGTCGCGCCGCTGGGAGCGTTCGCCTTATAGCGGTTACCGGTCCACTTGATTCGAGTCCCGTCGCTTCCCGCAAACTCCTTGATGCTGCCGCGGCACCAAGAGAGCTCCTCGATTTCACGAAATTCGGGCTCGAGACTTTGCGGGCCGTCTTGGGCGTCCGTGGCGCACTTTCTGCCGACCAAAACGGCTAGAATCAAAAGCGGCAAGACGGCCAATATTTGTCTTTGCATATGGACCAGCCTAAGATTCAAACGTGGGGTACAGCAAGATAATCGGCATATGGATTCTGGTGGCCGGCATCATTTTTTACTTCGACCTTTTGCGAGTCCATCGCCCCGTACGGCACCAGCTCGACCCGGCGGCTCCTCAAGTCGAGTATGATCCCGACGAGTTTCTTTCGGCGACCCCGCGGCCCCCAGACCCGTACGCCTTCGCGCTCGGATATACGCGCCACCGTTACATTGAAGAAGACGTCGGTAAAATCATCGAAGTCAAACGCGATCCTGACTTCAAAGCCGCTCCTGGCGTGCATGAGTTCAGATTTTTCATCGTGGGCTCGCGCGACCTGCACGAATTCAATCGCGGCGTCCTTTGGACAAAAGTGAGCGTGACCGGCATACCGCAAGTTACCGATGCCGTCTGGGAATACAAAGGCAAACGCCGGGTTCTGCTGGTGAGCCCCTGAGCGCCCGCGCGCTGAATTGGCTCAATCGGTCAGGCATTCGCTCCCGACATTGTAGTCACCGCGCACCCACGCCTCGACATCCGCGCTGAACCGGCTCTCATCAAGCCCGGAGAGCAGGGTTACCCTGGCGGACTCCTCAAGCTGATCGAGGCTACGCGCGAGCAGCCCGTTTTGATGCGCGGACAAAAACCCCGCAAAGCGCGAACCGGCAAGGCGCATGGCGGCCGAGGTCAGCGAATTCTCCGGCGTCGACACGGCTTTTAAAGTCGCGGCCGATGCGGCGAAGACCAGCTCCGAGAGTGCGGGCTGATTCATCAAATTAAAAGCCCATCCCGACGAGCTCGCCAAGGCCGCGGCATCCCGCCCCCCGAGCGGCTTGAGCTTCAAGAACTTGCATTGTTTCGGCCCGTCGTTGGCGAAGAAATTGTCCCAAACGAACGGCTTGCGCTTCAGCACGCTTGCGACCGCTTCGAGCTCGGAAGCAGATATGCTTTGCGGAATGACTTTGCTGCCGGTCCACAAGATTCGAACCTCGGGCCGCAAGCCCGCTCCGAGTTTTTCGAGGTAGCCCGGCGGCCGTGCCCCGAAAACCTTATCGAGAATGGGATCATCCGAGTAGTAGGTCGGGCAGAACAAAACCGGCACGCCCGCGGCCTCCTGCACGAAATCCACGATATCCACCTGTTTTTCCGCAAGATCAGGCGCGCCTTTCATGTCGTCGAAAAAGAGCCCGAGCCCGTCAATTTCGAGCTCCAAAAGAGTTTTCACTTTCTCGCGCAGGCGAGCCTTGGTTTCCGAGTCCCAGCGATCGTGAATTTCAAACGGGCTCAGGCCGACTCCGAACGCGACTCCGCGTTCGCGGCACTTGGCCCGCAGCCCGGCGAGCTCCCGCCAGT
>DASUEL010000703.1:0-4531 GCA_036275095.1 Bdellovibrionales bacterium | reverse complement strand
GCGAGAACGGCGCCGGCAAATCGACGCTGATGAAGATGCTCTTCGGGTTATATAGGCCCGACTCCGGCCGTATCCTGCTCGACGGGCAGGAGGTCGCTTGGCGCACCCCGCTCGATGCGATCGCGCGGGGCATCGGAATGGTTCAGCAGCACTTCACGCTCGTGGGCCCGCTCTCGGCGATCGACAACATCATTCTGGGCGCCGAGCGCGCCGGCACCGTCGGCCTGCTCGACCGCAAGAAAGCCATTGAAGACGTTTGCTCCGTGCTCCCCAGCAAAAAGCTCGAGGTGCCGTGGCACGAGAAGACCGAGAACCTCAGCGTGGGTGACCGGCAGAAAATCGAAATTCTCAAGCTTCTCTACCGGCGGGCCGAGCTCCTGATCTTGGACGAGCCCACCGCGGTTCTGACGCCTCAAGAAGTCGAGGACTTCTTCGAGATGCTTCGCCAGCTGAAAGCGGCGGGCAAAACGATCGTGATCATCTCGCATAAGCTGGGCGAGATTTTTTCACTCTGTGACGAGTTCACCGTATTGCGCGCGGGACGGGTTACCGGCCGAGGTGCGATCCGCGACGTGACGCCAGAAAAGATCGTCCAGTACATGATGGGCGAAAGCCTCAAGCCGCTCTCCGAAGATCGCGCTCCGGTTTGGAAAGACACGGTCATCACCTGCCGCGGTCTCACGGAGCGCCAGAAAAAGCGTGGCGCCCTCAATGACCTCTCGCTCGATGTACATGCCGGCGAGATCGTCGGCGTCGCGGGCGTCGAGGGCGCCGGCCAAAGCAGTCTCGTTCAGGCGCTGATGGGGCTGCTTAAGCCGGAAGGGCAAATCAGCATTCTCGGGCAGATTCCGGGTACCGCGCGCGAAGCACGCGAGCTCGGGGTCGGGCTCATACCCGAAGATCGCATCGAAGAAGGCTTATGGCCGGCCGAAAGCGGCTTTCACAATCTCGTGATCGGTCTCGAAGAGCGGTTCAGCCGCTTCGGCCTCCTCGATGACACGAAAATCGAGGCCGACTGCGCGCTGTGGGCGAAATCTTTCGACGTGCGCGCCGCCTCGCTCAAAAACCAAGCCGGCTCGTTCAGCGGCGGCAACCAGCAAAAGCTGATTTTCGCGCGTGAGGTCGCGGGCCGCGAGCCGCGCGTGCTGATTTGCCATCAACCCACGCGCGGCGTAGATCTCGGTGCCGTTCGCCACATTCACGAGACTCTGATTCAGTTGCGCAACAAGGGCTTGGGCGTTCTGGTCCTGAGCAGCGATCTCGACGAACTGATGGAGCTCTCCGACCGCATTTACGTGCTGTTCGACGGCCGAGTTTCGGGGCGTTTCGAACGCGGAAAATTCGAGCGCGCGGCAATCGGCCGGGCGATGGCGGGGCTCACATGAGAGAAGGCTTGGTCTTTTCGGCGGCGGGTTTGCTATTGGGCTTCGCGGCGGCCGCGGTCTTATCGGCGCTTTTAGGTGAAAGCCCATGGCTCGTGCTTACGGTGCTCGTACGAGGTTCCGTCGGTTCACTCAACAATCTCGCCTACTCGCTTTATTACGCGACTCCATTGATTTTTACTGGGCTCGCGGTGGCATGGGCCTTTCACGCGCGGCTCTTCAACATCGGCGCTGAGGGGCAGATGGCGATCGGAGGGCTTGCGGCCGTGAGTTTCGGGCTGACGTTCCCCGAACTCCCGTCTTTGCTCGCGATACCGGGCGCGCTGCTTTCGGCAATGGCCGCGGCAGGCTTTTGGGGCGCGATCGCGGGCTATCTCAAGGCGTATCGCAAAGTTCACGAAGTGCTCGCTACCATCATGCTCAATTTCATCGCCTACGGCATCGTCAGTTACGCGGTCAGCGAACTTTGGCGCAACACCGAATCGCAAGCTCCTGAAACGCGCGTCCTGACCGAAAGCTATCGCCTTCCGCAAGTCATGGATCCGCTGAACTTCGCCATTCTCGCAGGCCTCGCGGTCGCGGCGCTGTTCACGCTGCTCCTCTTCAGGAGCCGCTTCGGGTTCTACCAACGCATGATCGGCGGAGGCCCCAAAGTCGCGCGGCTCGCCGGTCTCAACGTCGAGCGGCACGTCGTCGCCGCCATGTTCGTGTCGGGAGCGCTCGCAGGCCTCGCGGGCATCTCCGACATTCTCGGTTTCTCGCTGAAACTGCGCGAAGGCTTCACGGGCGGCGCCGGCTTCATCGGAATCGCCGTGGCCCTGCTCGGCCGGAACTCCGCGCTGGGCGTGATCCTCGCGGCGGTGCTTTTCGGCTCGCTTCATAAAGGCTCGCTCGACCTCGATCTCGACACCGACAAAATCAGCCGCGATTTATCGGTCGTGATTCAGGCCTTCGTCATCATCTTCGTCGCGAGCTCCCGCGGGCTCGCCGACCTGTGGGCCTGGGCACGCAAGCCTCGCGGCGTGAAGGAGGAGTCCCGTGCTTGAAGACGCGCTGATGGGAACGATTCGTCTGAGCATTCCCCTTCTGTTCGCAGCTTACGGCGGCATGCTCTGCGAACGTAGCGGCGTCGCCAACATCGCGCTCGAGGGGCTTCTCCTCTTTTCGGCCTTCGCCGCGGCGGCCGCGACGCACCTGGCGGGCAGCACCGAGTTCGGAATCTTCGCGGGCTTGCTCACCGCGGGCGCCGTCGGCTGGCTTTTCGGCGCCGCCTGCATTTACGGGCGCGCGGATCAGATCGTCATCGGAACGGCATTCAACTTACTGGCGATTGGCCTCATACCGGTATTATGTCGCGCTCTTTTCAACGTGACGGGCTCGACACCCGCGCTGGCCTTCGACCTTCGTCTCACCGAGCCGCTGCACTTCGCGTTATTGGGCATCGTCGTCACAATCGCCTATTTGTTTCTGTTCAGCCGCACTCGACACGGCCTTCGTCTCGTCGCCGCGGGAGAAAATCCGCTCGCGCTCTCGACCCAAGGCGTGTCGTTCAAGTCCGTGCGACTCCGGGCGGTCGTCGAGGGCTCGATCATTTGCGGAATCGGCGGCGTCTACATGAGCTTGTGTCAGGGAAGCGGCTACATACGCAACATGTCGGCGGGCCGCGGCTTCATCGCGCTCGCGGCGCTCATCTTCGGTGCCTGGCGCCCGGTACCAACGCTTTTCGCCTGTCTATTTTTCGGCTTCACGGACTTTATTCAGATGCACATGCAGGGCTCGGGGCTGGGTCTCCCGAACCAGTTCGTGCAAATCACTCCTTACGTCATGACTCTCGTCACCTTGGCCTTGTTCTCGGGCCGGATGCGCGCGCCCGCCGCGATCAACCAAGACTAGCAATCTTGGCGCGAACCCGGATGAGCGTGTACAATTAATTAGTACGTCCCGCGCGAAAAATCCGGGGACCAACCACCAACTGAGACATGGCAACGAAGAGAAAAGGTTTTCTACTTTGGCTGTTTTTGTTTTTCGTTTTGCTCGCCGGTCTCGCGGTCTTTCTCGCCGTGAACATGGCCGAGCCGAAGATCAAAGCGTTGGTTGAGACTCACGGCAGCCAGGCCATCGGCGGAACCGTCCGCGTCGGCTCGGTCAAAGTTTCCTACTCCCCGCTCGGATTGGCTTTCAACGGAATTCAAGCGAGCGGCCTTGGTGGCGTGCAAGCGAAACTCCCGAAGGTCTCGAGCACCCTGAGAATCAAATCGCTGAATCCACCCGCTCTGCATATCGTGCTCATCGTCGACGAGCCCGTCATCTCAGCCGAGCTACCGCTCCGCGAATCCCCTGCCGCGAAACCCACGGCGCGAGAAAGCGAGGGCTCGTCGCGTTCATTGCCGTTCTCGTTCGATATTGCGGTCAACAAGGGCACGATCGAGGTAACCCACGTCGCGACCGCCCAACCGGGCGCCACACCCGCGCCAGGTTCGGCTCCTGCCGCCGTGACCAAGCTCGCCCTCACCGGGCTTGGTGTGAAGCTCGCGGCCGCCGGGCTCGCCGAACCCATAACGCTTGCGTTGCAAACGAACGCCGCCATCGAGCGGGACACGCTGAAGCTCAGTTATCCGGTCGGCGTTGCCGGGCAATTCCAAATCGAGAATGCAACACAGACGTTCAAAGTTCTGAAATCCACGATTGATTTGGGCGGAATCAACTTCAGTACGACGGGTTTCACCCGGTGGAAAGCCGATCAGCATGAGTACCGGCTGGTCACCAACATTCCCGAGCTGAAAAACCTCAAGGCACCGCCGAAGCTTCTGCCGCCGGGCCAGTGGTCGGGCGCCATATTGAGCTCCATCAAGATCGCGAAGGAAGACCGGTGGACCGTGCAAGGCAACGCCAACATCAAGAGCCTGCAGGGTCAGCTCGATACGGTCGTACAACAAGCGGCGCTGAAGGGAACGCTCACCGCTTCGGCTAGCGCCGAGTTCGCTTACGACAACGAGCTCACGGTCAAATCACTCAAAGCGCAAACGGACCTCAAAGCGCTCGGAATCGCGTACAAAGATCTTTTTCGGAAGCCCGCCGGCACGCCACTCGGGTTCAACGTCGACGCTTCGATGGCGAAAGACTTGCTCGAGCTCAAGACTGCGGAGTTC
>DASUEL010000702.1:0-3573 GCA_036275095.1 Bdellovibrionales bacterium | reverse complement strand
GGGATTCGGGCCCGGCGGAACCCGCGTGCCTACGGGGCACCGGGCGCCGCACCAGTTGTAGCGAATGTCGCACGGGTAATAGGTCGCTGGATCCGGGCAATCGGGGTTCGTCGTCGAGCGGCCGTCGTAGGTGGCGGCGTTTTTGTTCCCGATGATGGGGACCACGCCCTTGCGGCCGGGCTGGCAGAAGCCTCCGCGCTCGCAGTCGTCGCAAATCCCGGGCTGATGTTGCGGACAATACAAAAGCGGATCCGGGCACCTTTGCCCCTGGCGCGTGCCGACGGGGCAGCTCTCCCCGCAGCCGTCGTCAGGCGGCGGGCGGTTCGGGCAATACTCCTGCCGTGGCGGGCATACGGGTTCGAGCGTGAAGTGATAAAACTCGTTCGGGCTGGCGGGCACACGCGTTTGATTGCGTCCGACATCGGTCGCTTCGAACGCGAAACGGTAAATCGGCCGGCGCGCGGGATCGAACGGCGTCGGGTACGGAAGCATCACGCCCGTGGCCGGTGTCGGAAACGGCTTCGAGCCCCACTGACCGCGCGCGACGGGTCGCGCGTTGTATAGGGCGCTTGGGTTCTGCCAGTCGAAGTCGCCCTCGAGAACGCGGTTGCCGGCTGAATTGACGATGTCGAGTTTCGCGGCCGAGCATTTGCGCATGCCCGGAGTCGGATAGTCGCTTCCCGAGACGTCACAGCGAAAGTACGCCCCGGGCTCGCTCGCCGTCAGATCCACGATGATTCCGCGCGCACTCGGCCAGGTCAGCGGCGAGTACGGGCTGTTGTTCGGATCGAGACAGAGATTATATGGAGTCGCCGGGTTGCGAGCGGCATCAAGGCGCGCGGTATTGAGGTCCGCCTCATCGAGATTCTTGAATTCGACGGTCAGCGCCGCCTTCGTGGTATCGGGGGCGTAACCGACGCCCGCCTGGGTCGCGCAGCTCGTCTCCCACGTCGCATTACCCGGGCGCCGCAAATACACGTTCGCGGTCACTTGAAAGAACACCGGCGACAGAGGCGCCACGAGCGAGCGATTCGTGTTGCATTGCGCGTTGGTCGCGTTCGTCTGCACGATCTTGAGGGCGATCAAACCTTCATAGCCTCCGTATAGATCTGCCGGCAGCACAGGCGAGGGAAGATACTGCGGATCGAAGTCCGCGATGTACACGGCGCAAGGCTCGACAGCGCCTTTCGCCGGGTCCATCGAGGTCTGCAGATCGCCGTTGGTGCCGGCTTTGGCGATATTGTATACCGAATAGGCCCACGTCGCCGAGTTGCGGCGGTTCAAGAAGTTGTTGAAATCGCGATCGGTCGCGCCAAGACCATTGCCGGCGAGAAGATCGTCGGTATCACAAACGCCTTTTACGCGGGCGGTGCTGCAAAGCGGGTCACGCGCATTGGCGGGCACGAGGTCAGTGTTGTTGTTTCCGCGGCCGGGCACCCAGTTGCGAACCGTGAGATCGTTTTCATAGGCTTTGATGTTGGCGATGACGTTGCGCGAGACCTGATAACACGCATCGCGCGTCGCCAAAGTAAGGCTCGATTGTTTTTGAAGGAGCGACGCGGAGATCAGCGCGAGCGAAATCCCCATCAGGACCGCCAGGCCGACTACGATTTCAACTAAACCGACTCCCCGTCTATTGAACAACGATCATCCTACTTCTCGCAGCGGCTGCTGACCGGGGAAAGCAGGAACGCGCGGCCCCCGCCCGTTTCGGACGAAGCCCCGTCACCCGCGATGTGGCCGCAGTCATTGACCGCGGCGGCCCGATGCAAACTCCAGCTGCGTTTAGGGAACTCCGGATCGCTTTCCCGCACAAGGCGGTTGAGATCGCGGGCTCCCGAATTTTCATCCCATACGAAAGCGAAATTTCCTTTCGTATTCGTGGCCTGTCCTACGACATGTTGCCCGTTCGCGCTGACCGCGTTCGCCCGGCCTTCCAGGTCGATTACGTTCAGCGATTCGAAAAGGTCACGCGCGACGTACTTCTTTTTGCTCTTCGTCCAAATCGCCGGGCGCAAGATACGCCGCCCGTTTTCGGCTTCACCCACGACGATGCCGTTGGAGCTGAAGCCTCGCGCGAGACTGTACTTGCCGCCCAGCGTGCCGAGCGGCTCCTCAGTGGCGCCCTCGATGAGAACCGCTTCTTGCGAGGTCCCGCCCTGGCTGGGACCGGCTCCCGCCTGAAGAGTCGCGTTGAAAAACGTGATACCGGGGCGCGCGGGGCCGAGATCGGTCATGATGCCGTTGGACCACTTGAACCTGCGCAACTCGCGCTTCTGATTGAACGACTCGCCATAGACGTCGCCCGCGTCGTCGATGTAAACCGCGCGGCTGGCGTCTCCGCCGAGTGTCCCGAGATCTTTCATTCCGGAGACCGGCGTCCAAAGAAACGCATGCCATTCGCCGTTCTTCGTTTGGGATTGCCCGACGATGTGCCCCTTGTTGTTGATCGCGGTTGCGACCGATTGTTCGAGAGGGCCGCCGAGGTTCCCTATGTCCGTCACGATGTATTCGTAGGTTTGAAAACCGACTTCACTGAAGTTTTGGAACAGGCCGAAGCTCACAACGAAAAAAATTGAAACGAAAGCGATGGCTAGGATCCGACGTGCAGCAAAAAATCGGAGCATGATACCTCACCTTTTGGGTGTTTTATTCGGTTTTACAGACACCTATAAGATTATCAAACCGAGAAGGTGCTCACAATGGACACGCGCTCGACCGTCACAAAGCGAGACTTCCTCATCTCAGATTGAGACGGGCCGTGCGCGGTATTCAACTCATTCGATTTGACGTGCGGGCTCCGACGAACGTCGGGTGACCTGAACTGGCCTTCGGGCGGAGCGCGCCGGCCCTCCAAGTTTTACGAGGGAGTGGATCAATTGTGAAGAGTGCGAAAATCTGTTTTTTGTCCATCGCAGAAATGTGAAGTCAAAGCCACGATTGAGCGCGCCGATTGCTACGGCTTCGCACTCGGCAGTATAGCGAAGGTAGAAAAAGGAGGGCTTATGCTTTACTGGGCAGCCGTATTCTTTATCATCGCGATCGTCGCTGGATTCTTCGGTTTCGGCGGAGTCGCCGCGACCGCGGGCGGTGCGGCCGAGATTCTGTTCTATGTGTTCCTCGTGATCTTCTTCGTCACGCTGATCCTCGGCCTCGCAGGCCGCGGCCGCCCGACCGTATAAGGGCCGCGAGCTTCGCGATTTGATTCTCCCGGGCGGATAAATCCGACAGGATTTTCCGCCCGGGTTTTGCCCGGGAATTGCCTGGGAATTGCCTGGGAATTGATTGACCGCTCGAGCGGGAGCGCGCTAAAAGTAGCTCCATGCTCGATCTTCAATTTAGAAAGGTCAATGCCCCTGAGCCGCACGTGCAACGCACGCGTGAAATCATGCGCTCGCATCCGGAAATCCGCAAATTGTTCGGGCCGACGCCGATTACAGCCATCTACGTAATCGGGCTCGTGATGCTGCAAGTCCTTATGGCCCACGTCGTGAAAGACGCGCCTTGGTGGGTCGTGTTGCTCGTTGCCTACCTGTTCGGAGCGTTCGTGTGCCACGGCCTTTGGGCGCTCAT
>DASUEL010000701.1:0-4244 GCA_036275095.1 Bdellovibrionales bacterium | reverse complement strand
TGCGTGAGCTGCGTCTCGTTTTCGGCGCGAAAAACCTTCGCGCCCAGGCTCTTCGCGTTCGCCACAAAATCAACGCGCGCGAAATCGCCTTCGAGCCGGCCGCTTTCAGCACGCTCACGGAACTCGTTACCGAAACTCTTTCCGCCCGTTCCGCGCTGAAGATTGTGAATGCACTGATAACCGTGATTGTCGTTGAGCAAAACAGTGATCTTGTAGCCCTCTTGAAGCGAGGTGACGATCTCATGGTTCATCATCAGGTAGCTTCCGTCGCCGAGAAACGCGTACACCTCGCGGTCGGGCTGGGCCATTTTCACGCCGAGCGCGCCCGCGATCTCATAGCCCATGCACGAGTAGCCGTACTCGGAGTGGTAATCGGCCGAGTTCTTCGACTTCCAAAGCTTATGTAAATCCCCCGGGAGGCTGCCCGCAGCGTGAACGATCGTCGACTTCTCGTCGCAAAAGTCATTGAGCACGCGAATGACCTGGGGCTGCACCATCATGCCGGTGACTTTCGGGTTCATGATGTCATAGTGGACTTTCTTCCAGCTCTCTTTCGCGGCCATGAGCTCGCGATCGTAGCCGTCTGAAATACGGTAGCCGCGAAGCGCGTCGCAAAGCTCGTTCAACACTGCGCGGGCATCGCCGATCAAAGGCAGCGCGCCATGTTTGTGGGCGTCGAACGCGCTCACATTGACACTGATGAACCGCACGCCTTCGGATTGAAACTGTGTTTTGGACGCGGTGGTGAAATCACTCAGACGTGTTCCGACGACTAGAACGACATCGGCATCGGCCGCGAATTTGTTGGCCGCCCAAGTACCCGTGACGCCCACGCCGCCGAGTCCGTACGGATGGTCATCGCTGATCGCGCCCTTTCCGGCTTGGGTGACCGCGACCGGAATCCGAGTTTGCGCCACGAAGTGATCAAGGGCCTCTTCGGCGCCCGAATAGTTGACGCCGCCTCCCGCAACGATCAAAGGCCTGCGCGCCTTTCGAACCAGATCGGCCGCCGCCCTGAGCTCGCCCGGATCACACGCGCGGCGCGAGATTTTGTAGACGCGTTTTTCGAAAAAATTGAGCGGGCAATCGAACGCCTCGGCCTGCACGTCTTCAGGCAAGCAAATCGTGACGGCGCCCATCAGCTCCGGATTCGCGAGGTGGCGCATCGCCTCGGGTAGCGCGTGCAAAATCTGTTCGGGCCGATTGATGCGGTCCCAATAGCGCGAGACCGGCTTGAAGCAGTCATTCACGCTGACGTCCATGCTCATCGGGTATTCGAGTTGCTGAAGCACCGGCTGCGGCCGGCGATTGGCAAAAATGTCGCCCGGAAGGAGCAGCACCGGGAGCCGATTGATCGTCGCGGTCGCGGCACCCGTCACCATGTTCGTGGCGCCGGGGCCGACACTCGTCGTGCACGCGAACGTGCCGAGGCCCTTACGCGCCTTCGAGTACGCGATTGCCGTATGCACCATCGCCTGCTCGTTCTTGGGCTGAAAGAAGGGCAAATCGCGTCCACCCTGCTCTTCGAGCGAGCGACCGAGGCCCGCCACGTTCCCATGACCAAAGATGCCGAACACGCCGTTGATCAGGCGGTGTTCAGCTCCGTCGCGCTCGACATACTGGTTTTTCAGAAATTCGACGATGGCGGCGGCTACGGTGATGCGTTTGGTATTCATGCTTTCGGCTCCCACCCTTGGTTCTTTGGATCCAAAACCCAACGATGATCTTCGGTAAACTCGAAACCCAAATAGGGGTTTCCATCGAGGTGGCGCACGATCCACAGGTAGTACATCCCGTAACCGGGGGCCGACACTTGAGCGTGGTCATTGCCGCCGGCGATCGAGAGCGTATCGAAATTGCGCAGCTTGAACACGTCATCACCGACTTCACCGTGGCCATAGCCTTGCGGCAGCGTGAAACGATAATGGTAAATCTCAGGCTGATCGTGATGGTGCGGCGGATAGCTCGACCAGCGGCCCGGGTAGTTCACGACTTCGCCGACGACGAGTTTGGATTCCGGCCGGACGTCTCTGTCAAAGACGAGGCGGACGTTTCTTAAACAGGCGTCTTGCGCCAGGCCCTTGCCGCGGTACTCGGGTTTGACATCCGACGGCAGAAACAGCCGGGCGTCGAATCTGTCATTGTTCTCCGTCCGCATGACGGCCCATTCGCAGTCCGTCTCCGCCCGAATACCGACTGTCGAACCGACGCAAGCATGAAGCGTCGTCGGATCGTCGTCGAAAAGCGAGGTCCGGGACACGGTCGCCCGGCCCTCGGACGATCCGGGGGCCATCCACTTGATGTCGGCGGATCCATTCATCAGAAGGTACGCGGCTTCACCGCTCGTCCGCTCCTCGTGGAGCTGTCCGGCCTTGAGCTTCAAAATGCCGAACTCGATGCCGACGGCATCGAGCTCACTCGTGATCTGGGTATACCCGGGCGCGAATCCCTCGCGATTTTTCGTGTTCAGCATAATTTCACCAGATGCTCGAGTCTTTGAGCCATTTCTGAACGGTGACCTTTTTGTCAGTGTAGAAATCGACCGACGCCTGGCCGTGCGCTTTGATATCGCCGTAGAACGAGTCTTTCGCGCCACCGAACGAGAAGAACGCCATAGGGGCCGGAACGCCGATGTTGATGCCGATCATGCTCGGCTCGACTTCGTAGCTGAACTTGCGGGCGGCGGCTCCGTTAGTCGTGAACAGCGTCGTCGTGTTCGCGTAATTGCTCGAGTTGAGCCACTCGATCGCCTCATCGAGCGACTCGACCTTCGCGAGGCAAACGACGGGTCCGAAGATTTCTTCTTTCGCCACGCGCATGTGGCGTTTGACGTCGACGACCAGTGTGGGCTTCAAGAAGTAGCCCTTCAGCTGATCGACGCCCGTGCGGCCGTCGACCAAAATGCGCGCGCCTTCGCGTTCGGCCGAGGCGATGAGATCTTTCACGCGGTCTTTCGACGCTTGCGAGATCAGCGGGCCCATGCCCGTCGTCTTCGCGGCGCCGTCGCCGACCATCACTTCTTTCGTCAAGCGGATCATGCGCTCGGTGACATCGGCGTAGGTCTCTTGGCCGACGCACAAAACGACCGAGCCCGCAAGGCAGCGCTCCCCGGCACAGCCGATGATCGATTCGAGCGCGGTCGAGACGGCTTTATCCATCACGGCGTCAGGCAAGACGACCATGAAATTCTTCGCGCCGCCCAGGGCCTGCACGCGTTTACCCGTTTGAGTGGCGCGCGTGTAGACGTGCTTCGCGACCGGCGTTGAGCCCACGAACGAAACGCCCTGCACGTCGGTATGATCGCAAAGCGCGTTCACCACGTCTTTTCCGCCGTGAACCATGTTGATCACGCCTTTCGGAAAGCCGGCTTTCTCGATGAGCTTGAAGATTTCCATTTGGGTGAGCGGCACGCGCTCGCTCGGCTTCAGCACGAAGGTGTTTCCACAGGCGACCGCGAAGGGCCAAAACCAAAAGGCGACCATCGCGGGGAAGTTGAACGGCGTGACGGCGGCGAACACGCCCATCGGCCGGCGCACGGCCACGCAGTCGATGCCGGAGGCGATGTCCTCGAACGCGTCACCCATCATCAAAGACGGAATGCCGCACGCGGTTTCGACCATCTGAATCGCCCGGCGCACGCTTCCGCGCGCTTCAACGAGCGTCTTGCCGTTCTCTTTCGTGATCATCAGCGCGAGATGCTCGGCGTTTTCTTCCATCAAATTTTTCAGACGAAAGAAACATTGGGTGCGGTCGATCGCGGGCGTTTGGCGCCAGGTTTTGAACGCGGATTTCGCGGCGGCCACGGCCTGCGCGACATCGTCGGCGCTGCCAACCGGGCAATGGTCGAGGACTTCTCCCGTCGCCGGATTGGTCACCTCCGTCGTGCCGTTTGACTGCGAACGAACCCACTCCCCGCCGATGAAATTGCTGATCATTTTGGTCCTCCCTGACGATACCCATTATAGGACCAAGGGCGAGCAAACTGACCAGGGTTCTCGGCACGTGTTAGGACCAAGGTCCAGGAGGAATGCAGGGGTCAGCTGTCAGCTCTCCGCTCTCGGGCCTCAGGGCTCAGGCAAGGCTTAATGCCTCACTCGAACAGGTCCCAACCTCCTCGCCCCGAGAACCGGGGCCTGAGAGCAGGGAGCAGAGAGCTGACCCCCGAGAACTGACCGCTTCACGCGTGCATGGTTCAACGCCTGCATGGTTCAACGCGTGCATGGTTCAACGTGCGTAAGGTTCAG
>DASUEL010000700.1:0-3475 GCA_036275095.1 Bdellovibrionales bacterium | reverse complement strand
GATAGCGGAACTCGCTGGCGAGCTCGCACTCGACCGGCAGATGAGCGAGCTTTTCGAAGAAATATTCACCCGTCATGCCCGCGTAATAACTGGTGCCGCAGGCCACAATATAAATGCGGTCGATATTATTGAAAACATCTCGCGCGGGCGTCTTCTGCGGGCCGAACGTCAGGTCTTTAAGTTCGGCTCGGTAGGGGTCGCGCAACACATGCGGATCGAGCGCGGCCGCGACGGCGCGGGGCTGCTCGTAGATTTCTTTGAGCATGAAATGCGAGTAGCCCTGTTTTTCGGCGCTTTCCCGGTTCCAATCGATGTGCACGATTTCTTTTTTGAGCTGATTGCCCTTCAAGTCGAAAACCGTGCACTTGCTGCCTTCGACATAAGCGATTTCATGGTCGTCGAGGTAGATGACCTCTTTGGTATACTGAACGATCGCCTGAATGTCGCTCGCAACGATGACCTCGTCTTTGCCGAGGCCGATGATGAGCGGCGGCCCATTCTTGAACGCCACCATTTGATCGGGCTTCTCTTCCCAAACGGACAGCACGGAGTAAGCGCCTTCGAGCTGCGGCACCACGCGAAGCGCGGCCTCGAACAGATCGCCAGTCTCGCGCACTTCTTGCGACAAGAGATGGGCAACGAGCTCGGAGTCGGTCTCTGACTTGATCTTGCCGCCTTCGGCGAGCACGCGCTCGCGGATCTCCATGTAGTTTTCAATGATGCCGTTGTGCACGATGCTCACGCCGCCGACGCTGTGCGGGTGCGCATTATTCTCGCTGGGCACGCCGTGAGTGGCCCAGCGGGTATGGCCGATGCCGATATGCCCGTCGAACTTCTCTTCTGTCAGTTTCTTCTCGAGGTTGGTCAGCTTGCCCTGCGCGCGCACGCGCTTCAGGGAGCCTTGGTGCAAAATCGCGACACCGGCGCTGTCGTACCCGCGATACTCGAGCTGCTTGAGCCCGCTGATGATGATGTCTTTGGGTGCTTTAGGGCCGAGATAGCCGACGATGCCGCACATTTATTCTTCCTCTTTCGAAGCCTGCTTCGGCACGTAATTTTCTTTGATGACCTGTTTGCCGCGGGCAACGGCGAGCGCGTTCTCGGGCACTGGCTTCGTGATCGTCGAGCCCGAGCCGATGACGGCGCCGTCTCCGATCGTGATGGGCGCAATGAACTGCGTGTCGCTTCCGACGAATACGTTCTTGCCGATGACCGTGCGGTACTTCTGTCGGTCGGGAGCGTAATTGCAGGTGATCGTGCCACAGCCGATGTTCGTGTGCTCGCCGACCTGCGCGTCGCCCAAATACGTGAGGTGCCCGGCTTTCGCGTGATCGCCGAACTTCACCTTTTTCATTTCGACGAAGTTACCGACGTGGGCCTCGACGCCGATTTCGGTGCCAGGGCGCAGGCGAGCATACGGGCCAAGCGTCGCTTTCGTTTTCACCGTCGTGCCTTCGAGGTACGTGCCGGCACGTATGATGACCGAGTCTTCAATCAAGGAGTCGGAGATCATGCAGTTGGGCTCGACGACGCAATATTGGCCGAGCTTTGATTTTCCTTTGAGATAAACCCCCGGATACAACACCGAAGCCGCGCCGACTTGAACGGAGTCTTCAACATACGTCGAGTCGGTGTCGAGCACCATGACCCCGGCCTCCATGAGGCTCTCGAGCTTGCGCTTGAAAACCCGTTTCGTCGCGCCGCTGAGCTCGGACTGCGTGTTCACGCCGTAGGCGACGTGCGGCGGCGCCTTGAGCGTCACGACGCTCTCGCGCCCCTCGATGCAGAGGCTGATGAGATCGGTGAGATAGTATTCGTTTTTCGCGTTATGGTTTTTGATTCGGGGCAGGTACTGGTTCAGAATCGCCGCGCGCACGACGTAAATGCCTGTGTTGACCTCTTTGATCGCGAGCGTGTCGGCGGAGGCATCGCGAGCTTCGACGATCGCTTTGAGCTCGCCTTTGTGACGAACGACACGGCCGAAGTCACCGGGGTTTTCAAGCTCGGCCGTAACGAGACCGAGCGTCGCACGCGAGTCTTTGAACTGCTTGAGAATTCCTTCGATATCTTGCTGGGTAATGAGCGGGTGGTCGCCGTTTAGAATTAGTATCGTGCCCCTCATGCTTGACGGTTCGGCGGCTTTGACCGCGTCGGCGGTTCCGAACTGATTGGCTTGCTTATAGGCCTGAACCCCGAGCGGCTCGAGCACCTGACGCACGAGCTGTTCGCCGTAGCCCACGACCACGCGCACCTCTTCACTGCCCGCGTCTTGAACCGCCTGAACCACACGGCCGATCATCGGCACTCCGGCAACGGGATGGAGAATTTTCGGCAGCGGCGAGCTCATGCGTGTGCCGCGGCCGGCGGCCAAAATAATGCAGGAAAATCCGGTGTCTGACATCCTTAAGGTTCTACCGTGTACTCGACAACGGGGTCAACAATCCCTAAGATCAGTCCATGCGCCTACAAGAGCGAAAAGGCTGGGCCAAATCGGCAGGCCGCCTCGACATCGACCTCTATGCCCCCGAGTCGTTCAAATGGACGGAGAGTGAAGCTCCCCTCGTATTCATGGGTGGCGTGCATGGCGACGAGCCTGAGGGCGTCTGGCTCGCGGAAGCCACACTGAACTGGCTCCGAAATGCCACAGTCGAAGAGGCGCCGATTCCGTGGCTGCTCATCCCGTGCTTGAACCCTGATGGCCTCAAGGCCAATACCAGAGTCAATTCCAGCGGGGTCGACATTAATCGCAATTTTCCAAATTCAAACTGGTCGCCCGAGTACTCGAAGGAGCGCTATTACCCGGGTCCTAAGCCCTCGAGCGAACCGGAGACGCGCGCCATCGTTGACTTGATAGAGCGGTTTCGCCCGCAGATGATCATTCACTGCCATTCCTGGAACCCCTGCATCGTGCTCACCGGAGACAAAGGCCGCAATTGCGCCGAGTATCTCGCCGACAGCACGGGTTATCCGTTTCAAGACCACATCGGATACCCGACTCCCGGCAGCCTGGGCGATTACGCTTGGTTCGAAAAAGGCATTCCCGTCATCTGCGTCGAGGTGGCCGAAAAAATCGAGCGCGAAAAAGTCTGGCCACTTTTTGAGGCCGGCGTTCGCAAGGTTTTCAAGCATGGCCGAACCGATTAAGAAGAAACCGACTTATAAAGCGTTGATCTTCGATCTCGACGATACCCTTTTCGATACGACCCGCTATTGCCTGAAACCCGCGCTACAAAGCGCGTTCGACGTCATGATTAAGGCCGGCCTCAACGCGACCATCGAAGCTTGCTTCGAAGAGCGCACCAGGTTTCACGCGGCGAATCCCCGCGGCGACTTCTTCGCCAGCCTCCTTGAAACCTTCGGAACACGCGAAGGCGCCCGGTCGTCGCGGGCGGAAATTCTCGACGCCGGCAAAAACGCGTTTTACGTTCGCAACGTCGAGAAAAACATCTTCGTTTTCGCACACGTGAAAGAGACG
>DASUEL010000699.1:0-9400 GCA_036275095.1 Bdellovibrionales bacterium | reverse complement strand
TTGACGAGAATGATCTCGTAGTCGTCCGCGATTGAGGGCAGCACGGCTTTGGACTTTCGTACAGTTTCTTCCACGTTTTTTTCTTCGTTATAACAGGGAAAGAAGACCGAAATCGATCGCAGACGCTCGCTCATCTCTAGATGGTACGTTCGCCGATTCGACAATTCAAACCATCGCCCGCCAAAGGTCTTGATATTGGTGATAACATCCAGAAACTCCAGGCGATTTCCGAAAAGAAACTGTGGATCGCTACTTGATCGCGGGAGCCGTGCTCCTACTTTCAATTGAAGTCTCTTGGCTCATGAATGATCTGAAGATCATTGATGTTCCCGTTTTCGGCCAGGCCGAGTCTATATTACCGTCAAGGCCGATTGGCCGCGTGCTCAGCACGAAACAAGATTTGCGCCGCCGGCCGAACGACAGCATTCTTTGGGAAGAATCGCGACCTAACGACACACTTTTCGTGAACGATACAGTCCTTACGCTTGATCAAAGCGCCGCGACTCTTCAGCTCAACGACCAAAGCGAAATTTCACTCGCGGAGAATACGCTCATCGTCCTCGAGCCGATGGAGAATAAAGCGCAAGAGCAGCTGAGAGTTCGCTTCACCCGCGGCCAGCTTCATTCGCGCAATGTCGCTTCTACGACCGTCATCGCGGCTCCGAAGTGGACCATGCAGGTCGAAAAGGGCGCGGAGATCAAGTTGCGCAGCGTGGGCGCGGGCCAAATGGAGGTCGAGCTTTTGAAGGGTAAGCTTGAACTTCAAAATGAGGGCAAAGAGAAAATTTCATTCGACAATGAACAAGTCATCATGCTTCACCAAGAGCAGGCCGCGGCAATCCCCATCTCGGAGACTCTGACTTGGCAATCGGGTAAAGACAATGTGTACAGGGTCTACAGCCATACTTTTCCCAAGGTGACTTGGCTTCAGTGGAAGGGCGAGGCGACGAGCCTGCGCCTGACCAAGCCAGGCGGGGACACTTCGGTCTATCCACTCTTGCGCGATCAAAATCAGTTTCCGCTTAGGCTCGAGCCCGGCCTATACCAGGTGCGCGTCGAAAACGGTACCTCGTCTTCGGCCACGTTGGCGGTGCAGGTTTGGAAGGCTCCGCCGTTTCACTTGCTCTCGCCGCTCCCCCGCGACCGTTACACCAGCGGCACGGAGACGCTCTTCACTTGGTCGACCGCCGGGCTCATTTCTAAGTATCAGTTCGAGCTCGGCCGGAATCCAGAATTCAACGATATCGTCATGACCACCGCGAGCGATGGCTCCAACGCGACAGTCACGATGCCCGCGCAGGGGCAATACTTCTGGCGCGTACAGGCCCTCGACGATTTGGGCTTTCCGATTCCGTCGCTCGATACGAACATCATTTTTTCGGTTAAGGACCCGCTTCAGGCACCGAAGCTCAAGGCTCCAGAAACCAGGGCACCCGCCAAAGACGACTCCGCCTCTCTCATGAAAAAAGTCATAGACACCATCGGCGAGCTGCTGCTTCCGACCGCGCATGCGAAAGACGAAACATTTGAGGCCGTTTTCGGCTGGGAAGAAGTCGACGGCGCCGAGCACTATTATATCGAGATCGCCCTTGAGCCCGACTTTCAGAATCCGATCGTGGTGCAGAAAACCAAGACTCCTCAGTATGTTTGGACGAAAGCCACCATCGGAGTCTACTTTTGGCGCGTGGCCGCCGGAAGCGAGGACCGCATGGGCCTCTTCAGCGAAGCCGCGAAGGTGAACCTGAACGCGCCGACGTATCAAGCGCGTGAGGTCGCGCCCGGCGTGCAGATTCGCAAGACGGCGAAGCCTAAGGTGGAGAAAGTTCCGCCCGCGCCTGTGGTGGCGGTCCTCGAAAAGCCGGACCCGACGCCGACACCCGAGCCGCCCCCGCCGCCAGGCAGCCGGCGGATAAAATTCAAAGTTTGGTATGGCGCAGGCTACGACTATTCGTGGCTGAGCGGAGGAGACAGCAGCACAGCGATCTACAGCGGCATCTCGCCACTGCAGCTCGGGGCAAACGTCGAGATTCCCTCTGGAGACTGGGCTTCGATATGGGCCGACTTCACGTACCAGCAGGCTTTGTGGAAACCCAAATCGCCGTCCGAGACACCTTTTCAGACTCAGCTAACCGACAACACGATGCGAGTGCGCCTCCATTATCGTTCGAAGCCAGCGTCGTTGCACTACGGACTCTATGCGACGAGTATGTCCCGCCTCAAGCGCACGGGGCTCGAAAGCGTATCGCTCGAACCGCACTGGCTATTTGGGCCGTCGTTCGGTCTGGAGTGGACCGAGTTCGAAAGCCTCCAGTTGACACACTTGTTTTCTCTTTCGGCCGGCACGCAAACGATCGAGGCCATCACGACCCATCGCGCTCAGCGCGCGATTCCCATTGGCGCCGGCTCCAGCCTGCTCCTCGGCGGGCAAATGGATCTGCTGTTCCAGCGCCACGAAAACGGATCGAACTTTCGCGTGCAGTTCGGCGTGCACGGCGGGCTCAGCTGGTAGGACGCTCGGGCTGTGGATTAGTTCGTGGATCTTGTGGGAACCGCGTAGCGGTAAATCATGAATAACAACGCAAGCAGAACGAGGGCATTTAGGCTGCCGGTGGAGTTCGTGTTTCCGATGCGGCCGCATGCCGAGACGAAATTGAATGTATCGCGGCGGCCGCCTTCGAATTCGAAGGTCAGGCTCTCAATCGCGTCAGGTGTCGTCGAAGCCGCATTGTTGAGCGTGACGCGAAACTTCACATAACGTTTTCCGCTAAGCGCATCCAGAGACGTTGAAGGGAGCCAGCCGGTGTCGTCAGCCGCGAAGTTGTCGCTGCTGCCCGCGGCTTCGATTGAAATCGTGCTGCCGCTGACCGGCGCGGGGCTCGTTGTGATCCCCGTGAGGCGCGGTGACGTGTTGCCCAGATCGTACGCATTCGAGACGGCGACTTGATTGGTTCCGGTTTCGTAAACGACGGCGCCGTTCAGCCACAAAGTGTAGAGCGGGCGCTCGTTGTTCGTAACGTTGTTGCCCCACGAAAGCCAGGTGCGGCCAATGGCTCCGACGCCGCCGTTTCCGGCAGTGCCGTCCAAAGTGATTCCGCCGGCCCCGAAGTTGGCGTCGACGATGTTGTTCGCGGCCATGTTGATATCGTTCGCGGCCCAAATCAAAATCGATCCGCCGCCGCCGCCGCCACCGCCGCCCGCCTTGAGCGTGCCGGTCGCTTCGCCGCCGCCGGCTCCGCCGTATGCGCGAACGCGTCCCGTGGCACTGACCGTGACGTCACGAACCGCATAAATCTTCACCGTTCCGCCGCCGCCACCGCCGCCGCCACCGCGTGACGTGCCGCCTGCTTGTGTGAACGCAAAACCGCCGCCCCCACCCGCGCCAGCTCCTGTACCTTCGCTCGAAGTCGCTCCATTGTCATCGAAGGCGGGTCGATCATCGCTGTTGCCGACGAGGCCGCCATTCAAACCGCTGGGATCGGTGCCTTGGCCGGCCGAGCCGTTTCCGTAGGCGCCGCCCCCACCGCCACCGTCGCCGCCGTTGACCACATGCTCGCCGAGACCGGGACCGCCACCAAGTGCTCCGGCCCCTGAAGGATCCCCGGCTTCGGGTGCGACCGTATCGCTACCGCCGTCTCCGCCGTCGCCCCCGCCGCACCGGCCCTGGCCGCCGAGAGCGACAGTAGAGACGGCGTTAGTGACGGGCTGCCCGTCACCGCCTGAGCACTCGATGATTCCGTTGATTGTGACATCCGAGAGCGAACGAATGATGAGAGGATTGTCTCCGACCGGTTCGAGCGTCCAGCCGGCGTCGAGAGTGAACTCCGTCACTTTGAGCTCGGGGTAAAGACTCGTGTCGAGCCTGATCGTGTCGTTACTGAGATCGCCGCCGACCGAAAAGTTCGCGTAGGTGGAACGATTGAACGGGCCGTGCGATCCGTCGCCAACCGAGTAGGTGATATCCGGCTGAGGAAAACCGGCATTGATTTCCCAGCCCGCAACTTTTAGCGTCGGCTGCAAGCGCCCGAGCGCTTGGTTCCAAACGAGGGTCGAAAGCGTACTGTTGAAATAGGAGCGTGAGTTAAAGTCTTCCGTTACGGTCGCGGCCGTGACCGTTATCGAAACCGCAAATAAGAGAAGGAGCTTCGCCGCATTCATCAGCCCGCCTGTTTGGGAGCGTCTTTGTCGAGGCCCAGAACCTTGAAGATTTTCTCGCGCAGAATCTCGCCCCGAAACGGCTTGACGATATAGGCGTCGACGTTCAATTGCCGCGCCTGCGCGATTTTCGTGCGCTCACGGGAGTTCTGGCTCGTCACCATCAGAAACTTCACCGAGCTCCGGGTCGGATGGTTACGCACGGCCTTGAGAAGCGTGTGACCGTCGACATTCGGCATTTCCCAGTCAGAGAGAATCATATCCACCCGTTGGTGCGGGTCTTGGAGGATTTTAATTGCCGCTTTGCCGTCTTTGGCCTCGAGAATGTGTTTGAAACCGAAGCTCTTCAAATACTCGACGACAATACTCATCACCATGGCGTCGTCATCGACCACCAGAACCGTGACGTCTTCAATTTTCTCGAAGATGCCGCCAGCTTCCGACATCAATCGTCCTCCGACATCACCGGGATCCGAATGACCATTTCGGCGCCCTTCATCGGGTGATTCTTGACCGTGAACTGCCCGCGGTGCTCGATTTCGACGATCTCCTTACAGATCGACAAACCTAGCCCGGTGCCCTTATCGCCCTTCGTCGTAAAAAACGCCTGCGTGACTTTTCCGAGCAGCTCCTCGGGAATGCCAGGGCCGTAGTCGCGAATGTGATACTCGACGAAGTCGCCGTCTTTAAAGAGCGAAAAGTCGATCTGACCCGGACCGCCCATCGCGTGAATCGAATTGATGATGATGTTGACGAAAACTTGCACGAGCGAACTGTGCGAAGCCATGATTTGAACTCGCTCGCTCTTCACGCGAACTATCTTGATGTCCGTTGTCTTGATTTGGTGGCCCATCAGCTCGAGCGCCTCGATGAGCGGGCTATGCGCCCAAATCATCTTCTTCTTGCTGACCGACTCCGAGCCTTTCGCGAGATCTTTGAAGCGCTCCAGAATCGCGCTTGCGGTCTCCGTCGCCTTCAGAATCGTGTCGAGCGCTTGTTTCATGCGCTGCTCGTTACCCATCCGGCCGAGCTCGGCCTGGCCGATGATTTGCGTAAGAATGTTTCCGAACTCGTGCCCCACGCCGCGGGCAACCGCAGCGACGGACGCCATACGCTCGCCGATATGCAGGCGCCGGTTGGCTTCAGCAAGGGCGGTGTCCTGTGCCTGCTTCTCGTTTCGCAGGTTCCAGAGGGCGACGGTGTTGCGCGCCTTCTGCAAAATCTCACCCTCGGAGAAAGGCTTGTTCAGGTAGTCCCACTTATCCGACATCGACTCACCCAGGAGTTTTCGGATCGAGTCGACGTTGCGGTCGTTATAAGCCGTCACGAAAACCGCGAACATATTCGGGTCGAACTCGTGGATCTGCCGGACCAGCTCGATGCCATCCATGCCGGGCCCGAGTAAGACGTCGAAAAAGCCCATCGCGAATGGTTTGCCGTCGGCAACGGCCTGTTTCACGGTCTCGAGCGCCTTGATGGCCTGGTGAACCACGACGACTTCAAAACCCTGGACGTTATTCTGAACGGGCTCGGCGGGAGCTTGGCTGCGGCTCGAGCGCCGCATAGGAATGACATTATCGGCCCCTCCAGACAAGATGGATTCGTAGCTCTTGGCGATCTCCGGCTCGTCTTCGACGACCAGAATACGCCTGTTCTCCACGGGCGCTTGGGCCTCAAGTTTTTCGTCGCGCTCTTCGACTTTGAGCGCTGTTGCTTGCTGATTGTTGGAGCTCATGCAGCCGCCTCCTGCGAAACCGACGGCAAGGGTAACGTGACCCTAAACACCGTACGAACCATGGGCATTGACTCTACGAACTCGATATCTCCCCCGAATGCCCGCATAAAGCGCCGGCTGATGCTCAGACCCAGCCCGGTGCCTTCGTCAGGGGATTTCGTCGAGAACTGGCTCTCGAACAATTTCAGCTGGTTGTCGGGAGAAATGCCGACCCCGTTGTCCGAAATCTCGACTGTAAACAGCCCGTTCTCATTTTTGGTCTTTAGCTCCACGCGCCCGCGAAACGGGCCGGTTTTCATCGCGGCCTGAATCGCTTGAAGCGAGTTGCGCAAAAGATTCGTCATGCTTTGAATGAACTCGTCGCGATCGACGTGTATGCGATCGTCAGACGCTTCATAGGTCTCTTTGATTTCGATCTCGGCTGAATTGAACAGATCGGCCATGATGTTCACGCACTCACTCAATATCTTGTGCCCGTCCATGTCTTTCTTCTCGCCACGGACCACGCTGAGCGAGCGCATTCCGCCGACGATCCGGTTGATGCGGTTGCCTTCGCTGATCAAGAAATCGGAGTCTTTCATGAGCTGGGCTGCTTTGTTTTCCCAGCCTTTGATGACATGGGAAATATTCTCCATGTCTTCCTGCCAAATCGTCATTTCCTTGTTGAGCTGAGAGGCCTCGTTCCAGCCTTTCACGAGCTTCTCGAAACCACCGTCTTTTTGATCTTTGAGCCATGCCGCTTGGATATCGCGCAACATGGCGGCTTCTTCCTGCGCGTCACCGCGCAAGCGCTTCTGCATTTGCTGGACGCGGGCCATGAGAGCGGTCAGAGGGTTCAACACCTCGTGAGCCGCGCGCCCGGCGATCTCACCGACCGCGGCCAGACGGGTCGTGCGCAGGAGGGCTTCCTGCGCCTCTTTGACAGCCTGGTTTTGTTTTTCGAGTTGCCGGGTGCGCTCTTTGACTTTGTTTTCCAACTCGCGGTTGATTTCTTCGAGTTTCTGGCGCGAGTCCTTCAAATCGTCGATCATCGTATTGAATGACTTCGCGAGAATCGCAATTTCGTCTTTCGTACCGACTTCAATTTGAGTATTGAGATCGCCGCTCGAGACTTTCTCCATACCGCCCATGAGCGTCGCGAGCGGGCGCGTGAGCGACCGGGACAGCATCACCGCCGCGATGAATGCCACGGTCACGACCATCAGGCTGAAGACCAGTGAGCGTGTGACGAGCGCGCGAACGGCCGCGAACGCTTTGTTGCCCTGGACCTGCGCGATAACCATCACCTTGCCGTTGAAGCCCTTTGAAAAGGCACCCAGCACCTCTTCGTTTCGCGAGTCGTTGAATTGCATGACGCTCGTCTTTGTCTGGTGTTTAAGCGCGGCCTGCACCAACGGATGCTCTTTGGTGTCGGCGCCTTCGATCATCGTGCCAATTTCTTCGTGAACGAGAACGTGGCCCTTTCCGTTCACGACGAAAACTTCACTGAGCTTAACCAGATCGAGCGACTTCAATATCTTGTCGGCCCGGATATAGCTGACGACGGCAAGACGATCGATGACCTGGCCATTTTCGTCTTCACGAATCACGCTGCGGCCGTAGCCGACGAGTGGAGGCCCGTCTTTGACGGTCGCGTTCCAAATCTCTTCACCCGTCTGCTGGATCGCCTTGAAGGGCACCGGCTTTTCGCGTGCCAGCGTCGTCTCGAAAAAATCGGAGTTTATGCTGTAGGTATCGGCAAAAGCCTGGTTGACGAACACTCCACCCTCGGCGGCCTGCGCGGAGTCGCCGCGGCTCAGAGAGACGTATACGATGTCGGAGTCTTTCTTCAAAAGCTCGTTGACCACCTGACGGGTGGCCGCTTTTTCGTGTGAGAGCAACGCGAAGAGCTCAAGCTTGTCAGCTGCGCTTCTAAAGAGAGTCTCGATTTCGGAAGCCAAGTTGCTCACCATGCTCCGGTTCAGATCGTAGACGAGCTCGGTCTTGTCCATTTTGAAAACGCGAATGGCGAGCAAAAGATAGATGAGCACGCAGCCAGCCAGCAGCGCGCTCATAACGCTGAGAAATTTATAACGAATTGAAAACTTCGGCTTCATTCTCTCCTCGCATTCCGCATCGGCATAACCCGAGCGAATGTCGACAGACCGAAGTCCAGACCTAGCGCTGAGTTCTTACCGCGCGCTCGTCGCTTTGGCCCGATTGCAGTCCCGCCGTGGTCGAAAGCGCCCTAAAGGAGTACAGCGTATTGGACGTAAGGCCGGTTACGGTCACGCTGTGCGAGGTCACCAGCGCCGTATCTTCGGCAGTCTCCGAGGTCGCGCCGGTCGCTGTGTTCTTGTACCAGACTTTCGAACTGGCCGGCACATTGGTCGTCCAAGTCACAGTGACGGAGTTGCGGGTAACGCCGCTTAAGCTCACGTTGGAGATTTCGAGCGGCTGCTCCTGCAGGACACAGGGGTTGCGGTTTTTCGGAAGTTTGTAGTTGGCTCCCTCGAGCGGCACCCAGCCACGCTCGAGCAAGCCATAGTAATTCGCCTTCGCTGTCGGAGGCGTCGTGGTGGAATCAAAAAAATGCGAATTCCCTAACTGACCGCACTGGGGATCATTAACGGCAGCGGGGTCCGCGGGAAACGGCCGCATCAGAATCATCATCGCGATGTGAAAACGCGGGCCTTGATGATAACGAATGGTCACCGGCACCGTCGTAGCCGCCTCGAGGTATACCGATTGGCTCGCGCAGGCCATCTTCGTTGGATGCACGCCATCGTTGTTTACGATTTCGATTCCGGCCGCGTCGCGCATGATGGCTCCGTCATCAGCCAGAATCGCGAACTGATAATGGCCGGGCGCCTGCCCCGGAGCGAGGCGCAGTTCAGTCTCGACTTCAATGCCGAAATATTCATAGAGCGCCTCGCCGGCCGGATTGGTGACGAGCTGCCCATCCATGGTATGAAAGCCGCGATCCCACGGACGGGTCGGAACGAACAATCGGTTCATATACAAATCAGCATCGATGGCGTGCGCGTTCGTGATGAACTCATCCACGCTCGAATAACGGGGCTGATCGTCTTCCAAGTAATAGAGCTTGCCGAAAAGGCCTCGCTCCAAAAATGTGGGTGTGTAATCGTCGATCGGATTGCAGATAACTTTTGACGGATCGACCACGTCGCCTTCGGTGTCCCCCTCTTTGACGGTTTTTCCGCCGAGATCGAGACAAGCCGACAATATCAAAGCCGCGATAATAGTAAGCGAGCGTCCAAACAGATTGGACATGATCCATACCTCCACATACGTGCCTCATTCCGCTTACATACAACGCTTGATTTTGACTGCACCTTTCATGTTACCAGCAAACTAACATTGCGCACTAAGTTAACAGGATAACTTATCTTTTTGAGACACCCATACTTTGGTATTGGCCGCGAATCTCAATCTGAATGTCCCGATTTGTGATTTCTGTCAGCGCAAGTCCCTGGCGTTGCAAATTACGAGGAGAGCCGTTACTTTGTGACC
>DASUEL010000698.1:0-3042 GCA_036275095.1 Bdellovibrionales bacterium | reverse complement strand
TCGGTGAGGATCAGCTCATCACTGGCCGGCTGAATCAGTCGTAAACTTCGAATGCGAAACGAAGATCAATATTTCTGCTGAGCCAGCGCGAGACCCGTTTCGATGCTCTCTTTGAGCTGCGGGCGCTCAGTGATCGCCGATTTGAGGTCGGCTGTGACGCTCGAGCTCCATTCGGGTGCTTGAGGCGCTTTGAGCGCGAGCTCCAGAATCTCCATTTTGAGCAGCCATTGGCGCGGGAATTTCGCTCGCACCGTCTCGAGTAGCAAGCTCAAATCGGTCATCTGAGCGGGGGAGCCCGTGAAGGACTGGCGAATTTCGCGCAGGCGCTTGAACAACCCGTCGATTTGGCGCTCCTCATCGGTGAGCTTGTGTTCGGGCACCCGTTTCGCGGCGAAGTCGATGGTTTCGCCGTAGGCCACGCGATCGGCGGGGCCGCCGAAAACCGAAGGAATGCTGGAGCCAACAGCCATGTCGAAATCGCCCCACTCGGGCTGGAACAGAACTCTATCGCCGGCTTTCACCGTGCAGTTCTTAAACTTGAGCAACAGTAATTTGCCGTCTTTGATCATGGCGCCGCGGTAGGTGCCGCTGACGGTAACGCCTGACTGAAACTCGAGCTTAGCTTGTGCGCCCGAAACCAGGCCCAAGAGCTTCAGTTCGTTTTCGGTATAGGTCGACAAGCAACGGTTGCCGCCTTTCAAGAATCCGACAGGCGAGCCGAAACCCTCTTTGTGATAATTGCGCCCGTGGCCGGCGAGCTCCTGATTCTTGTAACAGAGCTGGCTCGGGCCTTTGAACTGCAGATACAGCCCGCTCGGCATTTCGAGGCAATTGTCGAGAACTCCCGAAATCTGGAGGCCCGAATTGAGCTCAACCGTGTTCACCGTGCGCGCGATTTTCAACTTTTTCAGCCCATCGGCGCCGCCGCGGCGGAAGGCCATCGTGTCGGCAAACTCCTCGAGAACGGCTGTTAGTGTGTCGAAGTCGGGCGTTACGAAAAGCTGAGGCTGCGGCTCTGTGATGTCGTATGCATAATTGATGCAATCAAGGGAAAACGGGATTTTTTTGACTTTATCGGTGAGCGCCCAGCGGCTTTCGCCGACGGACGACAGCAGGCCGGCACCGTAGATCTTAGGGTTATTCAACTCGCCGATGAGCCCGTACTCCGCGGTCCACCAGTTCATGCGCGCAAGCAAAGCACCCTCTGAAAGATGCGTGATGCTCTTGCTGACGTCCTCGAGGTGCTGTTCAGCGCGCTTGACGTCTTCGGAAGTGGAGTCGGGGCTCTCCTTCAAATCTGAAAGGTCGCGGATGGCTTCATACAAATCGAGGTCTTCTTTGTCGAGAATCGCTTTGGAGGCGACTTCGGCGTAGCGATGTAAATATGCGGAAAACTCCGGATGAATCAAAATGGGGGCGTGGCCCGCGGCCTCATGCACGATATCGGGCGCCGGCGTGTAGTCGAGATGATCGACCGTACGCATGTCGCTTGCGATCGGCAAAATGCCGAGGGATTGGAGCTCCATGAATGCCGCCGGCGGAATGAATCCGCTTACAGGCACTGCCGACCAGCCGAATTGCTGAAGGTGTTTGTCGATCGTTTCAATCGACGGAATCGTTTCGATGCTGATGCCGGTCTTAGCCATTCCGTCGAGATAGCAGGGATGCGCGTTTTTCGAAAGATAGGACGTGAGCTGGCGCATGATGAAGCGCCAGACCGCGTGGTCGATGTTCGTGTAGCGTGCCTGATTCTGGCTGACACAATATTTTTGCAGGTGCGCCGGTACTTTTGCCATGTTCCCTCCCGTTGGAGCCCGACTAGAGGTAGGGGTCCTTTTGGAGTAAATAGTTTCGAACATAATCGTCCACCGCCTTTTCAAGGGGCCATTCGGGTCCGCTCAGTCCGGCCTTCAACAGCTTGTCCATCTTCGCTTCGGTAAAATACTGATAGTGTAGTTTCAGGTTTTCGGGGAGCTCGATCCAGTCGATCTTGAGTGGCTTGTCCATGGCCTGAAAAACTGCGCCCGCGAGATCGAGCCAGGTGCGGGCTTTGCCATAGCCGATGTTGTAGATACCTGAAGACTTCGTGTAGTGAAACAGCTCCCACATCCAACGAGTCGCGTCTTTGATGTAGATGAAGTCGCGCATCTGGTGGCCGTCTTTGTACTTCGGGTTTAGTGACTTGAAGAGCTTGAGTTGTTTCGTGTCGCGAATCTGATGAAATGCCTTGAACACGACGCTCGACATGTCACCCTTGTGATATTCCTGCGGCCCGTACACGTTGAAAAACCGCAGGCCGATCCACTGGGGTGGCGTGTTTGTCTGCTGCAATGCCCAGCGATCGAAGATCGCTTTCGAATACCCATACGGATTCAGGGGCGCGAGCTTTTGCGGGTCGAGATTGTCGTCGTAGCCGGCTGTTCCGTCGCCGTAAGTTGCAGCGCTGCTCGCGTAGATGAACTTCTTTTGGTGTTTTGCGCACCAGCGAAAAAGCTTCTGGGTATACTGATAATTGTTCTCGAGCAGGTAATCCATGTTCATCTCGCTCGTGCTCGAGCAAGCGCCCATGTGAAAGATACCTTTTACGGAGTCGATGGTGTCGGGCTGATCGAGAAAGTCGAACAAATCGCCTTTAGGAACGAAATCGAGAAACTCCCGCTTGAGCAAATTCTTCCAGCGGGCGTCGTGACCGTAATCATCAACGCAAACGATGTCCTTGATGCCTTTTTGGTTCAGCTCCCAGACAAACGCGCTTCCAATAAATCCGGCTGCCCCGGTCACGATATGCATGCCACGAGGGTAATCGAGGCGGCTCCGGGATTCAAGTTAACTGGGCGGAAGAAGGAGGCTTCCGCGAAGTCTGTCGGGAGGTCAACGCATTGGGTCTAGCGGCTTTTGCATTCAGGGTTCAGGACCGGGCCCACGCCCAACGGAGCAGGTAATGACGTTTTGGTCGCAAAACAGCCGCCCCCCTGGAGAAAACGCGCCGTAAAAGTACGAAGGCTATCGACCGCGATGATTCTGTTCTCGGTGCCGGTGGCG
>DASUEL010000697.1:0-3757 GCA_036275095.1 Bdellovibrionales bacterium | reverse complement strand
ATGATGAGATCGGCGGAGGCCCCGCTCGTCCAGCCATAGCCGTTTTGACCGGGCGGAAGCGGAGACGGGCTCGGGTCGCGCGGCTCAGGCGTCGGCGTCGCGGTACCGGTTCCGGTATCGCCACCACTGCCTCCGGGAACGGCGGCACGTTGACCGCCGCCACATGCGGCCAGAATGATGAGAGCTGTCGTGATGATCAGCGCTTTCATAACTCCTACTTCCGGGGGCGAGTGCTTGGATGTACAGACACGGAGCCCCTCAAGCTGTGGTTTTGCGAGGCTCGTGCCGAAGTTCCGAAAGCTCAGCTATGTTATTGAGAGAATTGAGGAATGCGGCATAAAGCCGCGAAATGTCACAGGTTTTTAAGGGCCCAAAAGAGACCTTTTTCGGCTCCGCGAGGTCACAGCGGAGTGAAACGCGAGCAGAATCAACGAGTTCGAAATTTTCTGCCCGCGTTTTCAGCTGTCAGGAGATTAGACAGGGCCGTCCGTGGCCCAATTAAACGCATCCCTGCGAGGTCTAACGTCGCTGAACCTTCCAATGACCTGCCCCGTTCGGCGGAATCCCGTCCATGGAGATTCGGGTCGAACGTTGCCGTCGAATCGAGTCCGCAGGCTTTAGATCTGAGCCAGAGCCCCGAACCATCCTGGTTGGGCTCAGCTCCTCAGTGGCCCGGGAGCTAACCGTTTGTTCCTATATAAGTGGGTGGAGAGAGTGCGTTTAGGGTGTCACGAGCTTCTCAAACTCGAGTTCCCGTTGGCCTTTGATTCTCAACTCTAAGAGAATCTGGCGAAATTGATCGATCATATGGAGGCGTGACCGTAAGTCCGACTGCACGCGAAAGCCTTCCGTTAACTTTTCGAGCTCGTCCCTGATCAAGCGAAGATCCTGTAAATCCATGTACCCTCCATTGCTTCGGCCCTTCCATGGCCTCTTGTTAATAGGACAGTTCGTTAGCCCAGGGTGGTTAATGATTTTTCGAGGAGTTTCCACGCCAAATTTAAGCGACTTGGGTTGACCAATAGCCTCCGCCATGGTTTAAATTTGTTCCCTCGTAAAATTTCGGCTCCAGAAATGTGGATGCACGAAACTGATTTCTGCGATGTGCGCCGGTGGCGAAACTGGCAGACGCACCAGCTTGAGGGGCTGGCGCCCGCAAGGGCATGGTGGTTCAAGTCCACTCCGGCGCACCAATAAAAAAAGGCACCCTTTGGGTGCCTTTTTTTATTGGTGCGACAGTAAGTGACGTAGTCCACTCCGCGCAAGGGCGTCAAAACGCGCCAGTGGCGCGTTTTGACGACATGCGGCCCCGAGAGAGGAGCGAAGCGACTCTCGGAGGGGTGGCGGCCGAAGGCCGCGGGGACGAGGCTCTCGTCAAAGCCCGGAGCGACTTCCAGAAACGCCCCCCGTACCCCTTCACAGCCCAAGTGTGCTCAGCGAATCGACATTGCGATCTGCCGAAATTTCGTCGAATTCTCCGGCTTGATACCAATGTAGATAACACTTCGGCCGGCCACTGAAATCTGATTCGCCGTGGACTTGTAGAGCTCCTCTGCGACCTGACTCGGCCGCAGGCTCACCTCCCTCACGGCCTCACGGCCTCACGGCGCATATGGCGTCTCCGTAAACGGCCCGAGGTTCTCCAAGTTCTTCCACCGCACCGTCGCCTCCGGGTCGTTCGTATACGCCGACGAGATCACGCCCATCAGCCTCATGGCGGCGTCGTCGGTGGCGTTCTCGCGCTTCGTGAAAATCTTCAGCTGGCCGCCGAGGCTGTCGGGATTGTCCTCGGTCACGCCGCCCGAGATGAGTGCCAACTCCTCTTGCCGGCCCTGCGCCTGCAGTTGGTTGAACGAGATCGAACTGACGTTTCGGCCCGGCGACGCCAGCCTGAGCTTCGACGGATCGTCGATCGTGCTCTCGAGCGTCAGCTCATTACCGGAGTGCCACATCCGCCCTCGCGGCGTCGTCCAGACGAACTCTTCGCCTTTGATTCGCAACGTGTTGCCCGTGGCCGTTCGATAAAAGAGGCCGTTGCCGTCGACTTTCAGCTCGTCACCGCTCGCCGTTCTGATATGCAGCTCGGTGCCGACGAGCTTGCCGGGCGTGCCGGCGTTGGCCGGAGGCGCGATCGCAGGCGGTTCCGCCGAGGGCGCCTCCGCCGACTGTGAAAACTCCGCGCCCGAGCTCATGCCCTTACATCCGATCGCGGCCGAGCTGGCGACAAAAACCGTGAGCAATAAAACTGGTCTCATGAATCCTCCCTTTATCTGAAGCAAAGAAAATAAGTCGGATTGTCGGAGAGGCGCGCCGTCTGCGTGCCCGAGGGGCAACCGGAGGTACCGTGCTCGTCAATCATGACGGCGCAGCCCCAGCGATTGCAGGCCAGGTCGTTGGTCACCGGATCCGTACAGCTTTCATTCGAAAAATCGTCTTGCGACTTGCCCGGCAGCCTGGCACCGCCGCAAAGCTCGGGCGCGGGCAAATTGCTGTCGATGCGCTTCACGCACACGAAGTATTCAGCCGGCTCGGTCGACGTGATCCGCTTGACCGTCCCCGCGGGGCAATCGAGATCGCCGAACGGGCTGACTTGAACGGCGCAACCCCAGCGGTCGCAGGTGGCGTCGTTCGTAGCCGGCATCGTGCATTCGTTCGAGCCGCCGACGTCGAAATACTTTCCGCGCGAGCGCCCGCCGCCGCAGATGTCGTCTTTGAGCTCCCGAATCGGAGCCAAGATCGGATCTCCCGCGAGACGGGGCGAGGCCTTCGCGAACTCGTAATCCGTCTTCGCGCAGCTCTGTAAGACCGGCGAAAGCGCGACCAGCATGAATATAAATAGTTTTTTCACGACGATTTTCTCCGTGTCTCTTTAAGCGAGACCGAGAAGTCTTCTTGGAACTCGCCCAGGAACTCTTCATCGTAATCAGGGGCTTCATTTTCAAAGCCGGCCTCGGCGTCCTGGGCCTGCGCAGTCTCAGGCAGCTCCTCCGCGAGCACGGGCTGAGTGACGGCCGTAAGAATGAGGCTGATAGCTAAGATGATTTTGATCTGTGCCATGCATTCCCCCTTAGGAATCGAATCGTCGTTTACACAACTCCTCAATTGCACCGGATATGCCACCGCTGGGTCCCGAATTAATTGGGCCTGGCGAATCAAATCGAATAGCGGGCGTTCAAAGCACGACAAAGCATCAAGAATTGAACGTTTCAAAATGGGACATCCAAAACCCGGCGCCGTTTCGGGCACTTGCGCGCGGCCCCCGCCCGGTACGCGCGGCGCCTGCACCGATTCGGAGCCAAGATTGAACAGCGGCTCCTCACAATACCGGCTTTGTTCAATCGCGGGTTCGAATCGGAGCGGCATTCTCGCGCCGACCGTCTCATGATGAAACGAATCCGCGAATCCGCTCAAGGGATCGGTCCTGATATGCGATACTATGAGCATGGGTGGACACGCGTTCAAAAAATCAGACGGCCAGGAGCACGCGCGCCCCGACATTTTCGTCTACAAAGACTACAAGACGTTTCTCCGCGATTATCTTCACTACTTGAAACTGAGCGACGCTGGCTTCTCGATTCGCAAGCTCGCAGTCGCGGCCGGCGTTTCGATCGGTTACGTCACGACGATTTTGAAACCTGACCATGACGTCACGCCGAAGTCCGTCGAGAAGCTCCTGCCGCATTTGCGGCTCGATCGCGCTGAGTCCGCCTATTTTCGCATCTTATCGAGCATCACGTCCTCATCGACCCAAGACGAG
>DASUEL010000696.1:0-6228 GCA_036275095.1 Bdellovibrionales bacterium | reverse complement strand
TCTGTCGTCGGCCTCCTGGCCTTCGCAGGTCAGCGCGCCGTTTTCGCAGCCGCTGTCGTAAAACCAGAGGCCGCGCTGAAGCATGCGCACTTGAATCGTGTATTTGGTGCCGGGCGTGAGCTGAACGCCCGTTCTGGTCCAGACCGCGCCGAGCAGCCACTCGACGGGGCCGGTGCCGCGATAAAAGTTCTCGAGGCCTTCATTGCCGGTCAGCGAGATTTCGATCTTGTCGCCCAGAACATCAGCTTTATTTTGCGAAGAGAATTTGAGCGGCAGATTCATCTTCACCTTGCGGCCCCATTTGTCGTAACGAAACATTTGGAGACGGAAGTTCGTGTCGGCCCAGAAACCCTGGTTGAACACCGAGCCCTCGGCGTATTTTGACTCGACCACGTTCGTTTTTGCATTCGGGTCCGCTTCAGGAGCGCCTTCAGGGCGGGCATATTTGCGGCTCTGTTTCGCGGCCATCAAAACGGTGGCACGCGAGGTATCCTGCAGATTCATACGGTATGGTTTGCCGTTTCCGACGTAGGGCGTTTTACCCTTGATCGTACGGGTGGCGGTTTCGAACTGAAGCGGTTTCGTTTCGTCAGCGGGGACGGCGAGCGCGTTCGGCGATTTGCGCTTGAGGCGGCCGTCGGTGTGAACTTCGATCTTGACGTCGTGACGGGCGCCGAGCTTGCACGAGAGGCGGGCGGGCGCGACGAACGTTTGATATTTGTTCCATGCGTTTTCGATCACGAGCTGCGGAGTCATCGTGCGCGTGACGCCGAGATTCGAAAGCGCGGTCACCGATTCGGTTTCTCCCGGCAGCAGGTCCCATTTGTTCGGAAGAATATCGATGTACTGAGGATGCGACGGGTTCCACTTCGGATCTTTGGCGTACTGAACAGAGTACGTCATCGTCTGGTTTTCGCAAAAGCGGCTTACGTTACGGGTTTCAAACCACGTGCAGAAGCGCGCGCGCTGGACCGTGCATTTGTACGTGACCTGGCCGGCTGCACGCCACCGCGTAACAGGGCTCCAACGAATGCACTTGCGCGTCGACTGCTGGGGTTCGCGTTTCTTGAAGGAGCCGAATTCGTCTTCTTGTTGCTTGCGCGTCTTTTCTTGCAGAACCGCAGGACGGCCGTTGTCTACCGGTATCGTGTTGCGTTTGCGCTCATGAGCCGCGCCGCCGCCGGCTTCGGAGCCGACCGTCGACGGGCCAAACGGATCGGCCGTAACACCGCTGCCGCCGGAGCTCGTCTCCGACGAGGCTTTCACCGGCTCCGGTTCGTATTCTTCGCATTTGCCCTTTTCGTCGATCCAGCTTTCCTCGAGGTCGCGTGCACAGGTCGTTTCCCAAGGCTCGGTGCCGCAGCGGGCTTCGTTGAAACCGCCGACTTTCTGTTCGTACGACCAGTTTTCATAGACGCCGTATTCGAGAGTGCCGTTCCAGTTCAAGTCGATCTGGCGGACTTCCTGCATTTTTTCGCGTTTCTGTAATCCATCGAGCTTTTGCCATTTCCAGTCGGTTTTTCGGTCCATCGCGATCGGCGTGCGTGTGTAAAGAGAGGCGCCTTCGCCGCAGGTGAGATGTATGTCGGACGCCTGCCAAGCCTGGCTGGGAGGAAGTGTCGAGCCGCAAACGCCTTGAACCGGGTGGCTCGGAACGGGCTGGATGACCGGCGGGGCCACGCGGTTATCGGTTCCGGTGACACGCTGATCGCCGCATTTGTAGCCGTTAAGTTTACATTTGGCGGGCGTATCGGCCAAACCAGCGGTGGCTTGTGCGAGAACTCCGGCGCAAATAAGCAGGCGAAACCACATGACACACGTCCTTAGATCTAAAAGTTAAGATTGTGTCCCAGTCTTCAGGCGCCGCCGAAGCGGCACCCGTCGGATTTTTGATTTGAGCCGGGGAGCCCGCGGCACGCGGGCCCCGTGAGCGGGCTTAGTTCAGACCGCCGCCCTTTTTCTTGCCGCCGAAGAGACCGTCTTCTTCTTCGGCAAGGGCCTCGGTGTCCTGGCCGGCGAGAGCGGCCATCGCGATTTGCTGGCGGAGCGTTTCAACACGCTTGAGCTTCGTCATCTCGAGAATTCCAACCTGCTGGAGCAGGGTAGCGAAGATGCCAGAGAGCGAGCTCGTGCCTTGGCCGACCGGCCGAATCGGAGCGATACCTTGGCAGTTTTTCTTGCGGGTCTGCTCGGTGAGCGTGAAGTCGGTTTTGCAGATCAGCTGGCGCTCTTGTTCGACGAGCTCGGTGGTCGACATGTAGCGGGCGTCGTGGTAGTCGGCCAGCGCATCGCGGTCGCCTTTGAGGAGCATGACTTCTTCGCGGGTATCGGCGAGAACCATGCGCATGACCATCAGCATGACTTCGGCGGTCGGGCGCTCACCCGTGAGGAACGTCACGAGCGAATTCGCGCGGGCGAGGATACCGGCGTCTTGCGCGCCGTACTCGATGCCGCTCACCTTGGGGTTGCGAACCGAGGTCGTCTTTTTGTCGAAGAGCTCGACGTAGTTGCGGGCGTTGTTGAACGCGGTCATGACTTCGTTGTCGTCTTCGGCGATTTCGCGGCGGAGGTTCGTGAGAGCGTTCTTCAATGAGCTAAGGCCGAAGTCACGGAGGTTGAAGAGGCCGGCGTTGTACTGCGAAGACTGGATTGCGCCAAGGCGGACGCCATATTTTTTGCGGAGGTACGAGCGGGCCCAGAACGCGTTCTGAATCAGGCTGAACGACTCAGCGCGGGCTTTGCCGTCGTTATCGTTGCGGATCGTGAACTTGTCGTTCTTGCCGTGCTCCTGGATAAAGGTAACGATCGTAGTCACGAGTTTGTCGGCTTGGGCGTTACGCCATTTCTTCGTTTCGGGGTGGAGCTCTGATTTCTCGGTCAGCTCCATCAGCTTTTCGGCGAGCTCGTCTTCAGAGTAGAGCTCGATGTCGTTGAACTTCGGGCTGAGGGCCGTACCCGAACCGTCACGGCCCTTGGGGTCGGCAATGAGGCCCGTCGGAGAAACGAGGCGGCGAAACGAAAGGCTGTCGAGCTCGCTATAAAGCGAGTCACGGAGCTGCGTGTATTTGTCGACGAGCGGCTTCATATTGATGTTGCCGACGGTGGCAACCGGGGTTTGGTTTTGGCCGACGAGCACGCCGTCATATGAGGGCAGGGTCTCGCGCGAAACCAGCGTGAGGGTTTGAACTTTCGTCGTGAAGAGGCGGTCGATCTTTTGGATCTCGTTGACCATGCCGAGGTAAACTTCGAGCTTCACGTCTTTGGTGATTGAATCATTGGCCAGCTGCTTGAGCTCGGTTCCGGCGCTAACGTAGCTCTCAAAAGCCGAGTTCAAATCGCCGATCAGTTTGATGAGGTAATCGCGGTCTTGTTTTTGAGCGATAGCGCTTTGGGCGAGGATGTTGTTCAGGGTCGAGGTCGTATCGGTCGTGATTTGCTGGATGTTGTAGTTGCCGGGCTGAACGACGGTGTTCGTGTTCACTTGGGCGAATGACTGCATCGCCATCAAGCTGACCACGAGGATTGAAACGGGCTTCTTCATAAGATTCCTCCGGTACCCCAAAGCGTTTTGGGGGCTAATCGTTTTTGATTTAGGGTCACGGCCTCAATGCGAGGACGGTGCCAGCCCGTTAGCGGATTAAATCGATTTGAAGGTGTGAACGCCTTTGACAAGGGCCCCATTTCAGCCCGGGCCGGTTCCAGGGCGGGTCCCGAGCGGCGACTATATATATGGACCTGAACGGGCCGGTGCACATGAAGTTTACGGTTCGGAGACCAAGCGAATACGTTGACAAAAACGCGAGGCAAACACTCCTGAAATTATTTTCAGAAGTGCCAAATTGATCCCCGTTAGTTTAATGCCCGGGGCGATTCAGCCGTTCTGGAGACGCGGCACGCTTCGTGCTCATGGGGCAAGTGTTCGCGAACGTCGGTTCGCGTGATCCCCTTATACGGAGGTACGTATGCTCAATCGTTTCGCCCTTATCGTTCTCTCGCTCGGAATGGCCGCGCAAGCCCAAGCCCAGCTCTCTAGCAACTACACGACCTGTCAGCAGGCCTTCAGCGACGCCCAAAGTCTCGCCCTCTATAGCCAGTTCGGTGAGAGAAGCATCAAAGACGATGTCGACCGCATTCGCGAAATCAGCGAAGATCTCGAGCGCTCATTGAACTTTCTCAGTGATCTTGATCGCGCCACCCGCCGCCTGAACAATCTGGGCGCGACCGTTCAGAACAAGGTCGGCCAAGCGATGACGGGCAACGTACAAGAGGCCTATAACAACAACTACAACGTTCAGCGCATTCTCGAAGGCGCGCTCGACAAATACGAGCAACGCCTCCGCGAGGCGGGCCTTGACGACGTCGTTTCTCATATCGTCAATGCGAAGAACACCGCCGGTCAGACCGAGCGTTACATCAAGCAAGCCGAAGCCGGCGCGAACCAGTCGGCGAACGCCGTCGCTCGCGAAGTGACCCAGGAGCTTTCGGGCGTGTCGAATACCGTCAGCCAACAAGGCCAGTCGCTCCGCCGCGGCAACGAGCGCATTCAGCGCATCTCCGAGCGCTTGGTCGGCCGCGACTACTGGAGCTTCAACCGTATTGATCCTTACAGCAAGATCGGAACGCTCGAGCGGATCATGACCTACATGGAGCGCAACGCTTGCATCAAGTAAGCTTGCATGTGGCCGCAGGTTAGTTTTAGTTGAAACGAAGTTTTTGATTTTCGAGCCCGGGCCGGACCCGGGCTCTTTCCCGCCTAAAAATGGTCACTTCTCGGCTCCTGTTGACCACAGCCTAGACACTCAAATCTCAGGTATTTCAGGTGTTTGCCTGGCACCGTTTGCAGCCTTTCCGGTCATGCGCTCTGCTTTGCTTCTATCCGGTTTCATGACGTTTCTCGCGTTAATCGCTCCTTCGTCGCTTCGTGCTCAGGAGCCAGGCGCGTTCGACCGGTTTTCACACGTATTCCTCGATGCGCAGTCGGTTCGAGGCGGAAACGGCGATGTTGCACCGGCCTATCTGTTCGCCGCGGATCTTCTTCAGCGGCACGGCTTCAAAGGCAAACTTACGATCGTAGTGACCGAATATGATGAAAGGACCCGCGAGGGCGCGACGAAAAAATCCGGGATCTCGATTCTGAAGAAGATCGTGCCTGATTTCGAGCGGTTCACGAGCCGGGTTGACGTCACGTATGCGGACAACGTGAAGGGCGAGCCCAAGGCCGATTTGTTCGTATCGTTCGCTGGCGTCAACGGCGAGCTTAGGCTGCCGTTCGCGTGGAGCCGCGACTTCGAAAGCAAAGAATTCCGGCCGAACTCGCCCTTTACCGACAAGACCGTCTTCTTCAGCTACTCGGTGTTCGGTAATACCGAAAATACGGAATCCACTTTCAGCTTGAGCACCATCAATTTCGGAAAATCGATGTACGTCACGCTGCCTCCGGGCCTGGGCGAGCACGAAAACGGAATTTATTTCGACCCTAGCGCCGCACGCCTCCGCGACATGACGCGTACCCAGCTTCGCGCTTTCATTCAGCAGCGGTTGGGCGAAATTGAGTCCGCAGCCACGCGCGAATCGATCGCGGCCTTGACGAGCGAAGGCGCCCAGCTCAGGGTGCGTACCGGCTTCGCGTACGGCATCACGATCGACGAGGTGAAAGGCCAATTTTGGACCTACGTTCGCGGGATTCGCTCTCTGGCCGATACTTCGCCCCGGCCCACGGTCATTATCACGCCCTCGGCAGTCAATGGCCGCGACCTGCCGATTGATCTCGCGGATCGCGTCGAGCTTCTACGCAAGGACAACAGGCTGCCCGACCATCTGGAGGCGGGAAAGATTTATGTCCTGCAGATCGCGTCAGTCAAAAACGACATGTTCAATGCCTTGATGGCCTATTCGGAGCTTCCGGCGATCGTTTCAGGTGATAATGCACTCAGCGCGGCCGTCACGCTCGGAAAGCCGTTCGTTATGACGAAGGTCAAATGGAATGCGAAAAACATCGAAGCCCTCCTCGAGCGCCTCGAGAGATTAGCGGTTGACCTGAAGATCCATGGTTTTGCGCTCCTCAAGGAAAAATTAATGAAGGCGGACTTGTCGGTCGTCCTCGATCTCGGCCGTTTTCGGCCCGCGTTCCGCGAGCTGAGCGCCTCGGTACCGATGCTTTCCGACCGGATTACCGAAGTGCTGGCGCGTATCGAAGGAGCTCGCAATCAGCCGATTCCGGACCCGGCC
>DASUEL010000695.1:0-6523 GCA_036275095.1 Bdellovibrionales bacterium | reverse complement strand
TTTATCCCGGATTCACAACTTCCAAACTTTCTAAAAGGCCGCAAACTCTAGGAGTTTAACAATGAAGCGCACCTATCAACCCAGCACCAGAAAACGTAAAACCACCCACGGTTTTCGCGCGCGTATGGCGACCAAAAGCGGTCGTGATGTTCTCGCGAGCCGCCGGAGCAAAGGCCGCAAGCGTTTGACGGTTTCAGTTGGCGGAAAATAACAAAATTCAGGTTCTGAGGCGTCGCTCGGACTTTCTCGCTTTGAAAGCTAAAGGCCGCAGGATTCGCCCGTCAAAATGGTTGCTGATCAACTATAAGCCAAATGATCTCGGCCACGTTAGATGTGGCTGGACTATTCCCAAAAAAGTTGGAAAGGCAGTTGTCAGGAACAAGTTGAAGCGCTGGTGCCGTGAGTGCGTGCGCAAATTCACTTCGGCTGATGTCGAACGTGGCCTTGACCTGAACATCGTAATCCTTAATGACAGTGACACAGATTTCTTCAAGCGGATCAAATACGCTGAATTCAAAGAAGCCCTTGAGCGCGGCCTTCGAAGCCTCAGCTAGGACTGCGGGTCTCTTTCTCGTTGGCCTCTATCGTTCAATCGGCCCCGCGTTTCTCGGTGGTAGCTGCCGATTTGAGCCGAGCTGTTCGCATTACGCCGCTGAAGCCTTGAACACACATACATTCTTTAAAGCCGTTCAACTGATTACGTTCCGGCTGGCGAAGTGTCGACCTGGTGGCCCCGCCGGATTTGACCCCGTACCAGGAATAGGATCGAAGGTATGAACAACGACGATCAAAAATCCTTCCTCGACGGCCGCACGTTTATCGCAGTGATCCTCATGCTCGGCGTGTGGATCGGATGGCAGTCGTATTTGACGAAAAAGTATCCCGCTCCCGCGAAGCCCGCTGCCACCGCCACGAATGCGACTGATGTTGGCGCGCCGGCACAGACTCCGAACTCTCCGAACGAGAGCTCGGTTGCGGCGGCACCGAAGCCGACGGCACCTGAATCAGCTTCCATGCAAGAACAAATCATCGAGTTTAAGTCCGATACATTGAGCTTCAAGCTGTCGTCGCTCGGCATGGGTTTGAAGGATATTACGATCAACCGGTTCGTGGACCGGGCGGGCCACACGGTGAGGATGGGTGCATCACGTGGCGTGTTGCCATTTCAGACGAATTTGAAGGGTTCGAGCCAGCCGATAGCCTTTAATCTCCAAAAAATCTCAGAAACAGAGTTCAAAGGCGTAGCAAACGTCGATGGCGGAACGGTCACGAAGGTTCTGCGAATTAATCCTGAAACCTACACGATTACGTCGACGATTGAAGCTGACGGAGTTGATGGAGTTACCACGTTTGTAAGTGAAGAGAGCAAGGTTCAGGACTCCCCGGGCAAAAAGCTCCAGGACGATCCGAACAACTGGCTCTCATATTTCGTGGCAACGAAGGGTGATGAAGAACGGGAGTATCCGGCGGCTGACGTCGGCTTTGCCAACGAGTATCAGGGCGCCGTCGTTGCGGCCGTTGGTTCCCGCTACTTTTCATTCGCAATGGCCGACAGCTCTCCGACCGAGCCGTTGGCTCGAGTCGTTTCAGAGCCGGCGAACAACGTTATCTATGGTTCGTTGACGCATTCGATGGGACCGGGCGCAACCAAGCTTCGCACTGAAACAAAACTTTTCGTTGGGCCTAAAATGCTCGATCTCATGCGTTCTGTTGACCACCGCCTTCAGAAGGTCGTCGACTTTGGCATGTTTAGCTGGATCGGGTTTCCAATTCTCGATTTGCTGAAATGGTTCTACAAGATGTTCCACAACTATGGTCTTGCAATCATCGCGCTGACCATCCTCGTGCGCATCCTTGTTTTGCCGTTTAATTTGATGTCATACAAATCGATGAAGGCGATGCAGGTCATTCAGCCGCAGATTCAGCGGCTCAAAGAGCGATACAAAGATGATCGCGAAGCGCTCAACCGCGAGATGATGGTCCTCATGCGCGACAACAAAGTGAACCCGCTTGGTGGCTGTCTCCCGATGTTGCTCCAACTGCCGGTTTTCATCGCGCTCTACCAGGTTTTGAACGAAACGATCGAGTTGTATCGCGCGCCTTTTGGGCTATGGATATACGATCTGAGCCTGAAAGATCCTTATTACGTATTGCCGGTTCTCATGGGCATCACGATGTTCATTCAGCAGAAGATGACGCCCACAACGATGGATCCGGCGCAGGCAAAGGTGATGTTGTTCATGCCTGTGATGTTTACATTTCTTATGATTTCATTGCCCAGTGGTCTGACGCTTTATATCTTCGTGAGTACGCTTTTTGGAATCATCCAACAACTCGTATTCATGAGAGAAAAAAAAGTCGGCACCGGGTCTAAAGTCGTTATGGAGGGATCATGAATTTTCTCAAAAAGCTTTTCGGCAAAGCGAGCTCAAGCAGCCAGGACGGAACCGTTGAACGCGTCATAAACGAAACTCTTAAAGGAGTGTTGGAGCGCGCCGACCTTCAGCTTTCGTACGAAATTACGTCAGTAACCGAAGAGCAGGTGACGATCGAAGTTTCGGGTAGTGACGAAGAACTGCTGCGCGATAAAGATGGGCAGCTCCTGGACGCCCTCCAGTTTTTCATGAAGCGCGTGATTCAGCATCAGCTTCCGGAGTCGAAGGTCGAGGTCGTTTTCGATTCAAAGGGCTATCGTGAGGAGTCCAATCAGGCCCTTTTGGATCTTGCTGAAAAGCTCAAGCAAGTGGCGATCGAAAAAAATCGATCAGTCTATTTTCGTGCTTTGGCACCGAAAGATCGCAAAGTCATTCATCAGTATCTGGCAAACGACGAGCGCGTAAAGAGCCGCTCGGTCGGCGAAGGCTTGTATAAGAAAATCAAAATTTTCCCGGCGAGCCAGGCTGAAGAACGTCGTGGCCGCGGTAACGGCCGTCGCGGCCGCACTGAGACCGCTGAAACTTAAGCCCTATGTTTGATGCCGGCAGGGATCAAGACACGATATGTGCTCTTTCGACTGCTGCCGGCAACGGTGGAATCTCCGTCATCCGCGTTTCTGGGGGCAGAAGCGCGGAGATTGCCCGCAAGATTTGCCCCTTTCTTCCTGAACAATTGAAGTCCCATACCGTGCATTTCGGCACCTTGGTCGAGGGCGGGTCTCGCGAGCCGGTCGACGAGGTGCTCGTCGCATATTTTGAAGATGGTCGATCATATACCGGCGAAGAAACACTCGAGATTTCGTGTCACGGAAGCCCAGCCATTGCGCAGACGGTTTTGGATGAGCTCGTCAAGGCGGGCTGCCGGATCGCCGAACGCGGTGGGTTCACATTTCGCGCATTCATGAGCGGACGCATCGATCTCGTCCAGGCGGAAGCCGTTCTCTCACTCGTTGAGAGCCAATCAAAACCCGCGGTACGAATGGCGCTTCGGCAACTAAAGGGCCAGCTCAGCGAAAAGTTCGAGGCGATCGAGTCGAATTTGGTGTGGCTCCTTGCACGTCTTGAGGTCAGTTTGGATTTTTCGACTGAAGATATTGATGTCGCGCCCAAAGATGAGCTTCTTGAAAAAATTGATCGGGTTCTCCGCGACTCCGACCAGCTGCTGAAAACCTACAATCAGGGACGCATATTAAAAGAGGGGCTTTTCGTAACCTTGGCCGGCCGGCCGAACGTGGGAAAGTCGAGCCTGCTCAACGCGATCATGCGCGAGGACCGGGCGATCGTTACGGATATCGCCGGCACGACTCGCGATGTGGTCGAGGGCAAAATTCGTATCGACGGTATGCCCGTCACTTTGGTCGACACGGCGGGCTTGCGCGAAACGCAGGATCCGATTGAGAAGATCGGCGTAGAAAAAACACGAAAGGCGCTCGGGCAGGGTGATGTTGTGTTATTTGTATTGGACTCCAGCGCCGGCCTTACGTCCGAGGACGAGGCTTTGCTCGAGACCCTGCCGAAAGAGAACCTGTTTTTCGTCTTTAATAAGGTCGATTTAATCTCTTCGGACGCTCGGCCCAGACTTTACTCGGTCGCAAAGAGCTTCGGCTCTCCCGCTATTTTCGTGAGCTCAAAAAGTGGCGAGGGCCTGGCTGAGCTCGAAAAAGCCCTGGCGAATGTGATTCGTGAAACCCTCGTCGAGGATTCGGATGTCGTGATTCAGGCGCGGCACTATCAGCTGCTCGAAAAAATGCGGCAGCGGGTGGAGAAGGCGAGGGTCCTGGTGGTCGAGGGCGCAAGTGAAGAATTCACCGCACTCGAGTTACGAGTCGCACTGCAGTTGGCTCACGAGGTTCTTGGAACTGAAGTAGACGAGCGGGTGCTCGACAAAATTTTTGGCGATTTTTGCATTGGGAAGTAATGGGTCGTGGAATCAGTGTTTGATGTCATAGTCGTAGGAGCGGGACATGCGGGTGTCGAGGCCAGCCTTGCGACCGCGCGTCTCGGCTTGAAGACCTTGGTGATAACGACGAATCTCGACCGTATTGCCTATATGAGCTGCAACCCGGCGATCGGCGGTTTGGCAAAGGGCCACATGGTCCGCGAAATCGACGCGTTGGGCGGAGAAATGGGTCTCGCAACGGATGCTTCTTGTATTCAGTTCAAGCGGCTGAATTCAAAAAAGGGCCCGGCGGTTAGGGGCTCGCGCGCCCAATGTGACAAATCAAAATATTCTGAATACATGGCTCGGACCTTGCGTGTTCAACCAAACCTGACCGTGGTTCAAGGTGAAGCCAAAGCGCTGATCCTTTCGGGCAGCAAATGCGAGGGCATTGAAACCGAAAAGGGCGAGCGAATTTTCTCGAAGACAGTCATCATTACGGCCGGCACCTTCATGAATGGTGTGATGCACGTTGGTTTCGAAAAACATGCCGGAGGCCGAGTGGGTGACCGCGCGACCACGGGATTGTCGGACCAGCTACGCGCCCACGGCTTCCAAGTCCATCGACTGAAAACGGGCACGCCGGCCCGCCTCAAGGCCGAAAGTATCGACTGGACCAAGACGGTCGCGCAGTTTGGTGATGAGCGATTTTATCCATTCAGTCATCGGAGCTCCCGCGAGCTCGTTCTTCCACAGATTGCCTGCTATTTGAGCCGAACCACGGAGCGCACGCATGAAATCATTCGTGCAAACCTAGATAAATCACCGATGTACTGCGGACACATCGAAGGTGTGGGGCCGCGCTACTGCCCGAGCATCGAAGACAAAGTCACCCGATTCGCTGAAAAGGCGAGCCATCAGACGTTTCTCGAGCCAGAGGGCCTCGATACGAACTCAATTTATTTGCAGGGCATCTCGACGAGTTTGCCGGCTGACGTTCAGGACCAATTTTTAAAGACGATTCCGGGCCTCGAGAACGTGGAGGTTCTGCGGTACGGTTATGCGGTCGAATACGACTTCATTGAGCCCACTCAAATTCGGGCGACCCTTGAAACTCGTGGAATCGAGAATTTGTACTTGGCCGGCCAGATAAATGGGACGAGTGGGTACGAAGAGGCCGCGGCCCAGGGCCTCGTTGCGGGAATTAACGCGGCGAATAAGACTTTGGGCCGGGAGGAGTTCGTACTCCGGCGCGACCAGGCTTATATAGGTGTTTTAATCGACGATCTCGTTACGAAGGGAACGTTGGAGCCCTATCGTATGTTTACTTCGAGGGCCGAATATCGGCTGATTCTTCGTGAAGACAACACGCTCGACCGACTTATCGACCTGGGTCACGAAATTGGCCTGGTGGGCGATGAAGTGCATGGACTCTACGATCGAGTTCGAAGCCGTCGCGTAGAGCTCGGACGCTCCCTCGGAGAAAAGTATCTTTACCCGACTCCTGAAACGCTCGAAAAGTTGCGCGCTGTTGGTACGACCGAAATCAGCAAGCCCACGAGTTTTGAAGTCCTATTGCGGCGGCCCGAGGTCAGCTGGGAAACTTTGGCGGCGCTGGGCTTTGACTCGACGGAGGAGCCTGAGGTCCTTGAGCCAGTTGAGATTGAAGTGAAGTATTCGGGTTACGTTCGTAAGCAACAGGAGATTGTGGAGCAAGCCCGCCGGATGGAAGATTTGCGGCTCGCAGAGGACTTCGATTATCTACAGGTTCGTGGTCTTTCGGCCGAAGAGATTGAGAAGCTCTCCCGCGTTCGCCCGAGAAATTTGGGTCAGGCTGCGCGAATTAGTGGTGTGAACCCGTCGGCAATCCAGGCGCTATTGGTCTTTCTCAAGGGCCACAAACGCGATCGGGTGGACCGACGACGAAAGAGGCGCAACGGATTTTCATCGGATGGAAAAGAAGCCGCAGTTTCGGATTCCGGGTTGGTTTCCTGATCTCAAGCCTGAGACACAGAATCTCTTGTCGGGATATTTCCGTGAACTGCTTCGATTCAATAAGACAATTAATTTAGTTTCTCCGCGATCGCTTCCAGATGCGGATCGACTTCATTTCGCTGACAGTATTTTGGGTGGCCAAATCGTATTAAATGACAATACAGCGGAAGTAATCCACGACTTAGGTAGTGGAAATGGGTTTCCCGGAATGGTT
>DASUEL010000694.1:0-2348 GCA_036275095.1 Bdellovibrionales bacterium | reverse complement strand
GCCTGAACTCGTGAGTCGTGTCGTCGAGCTCCCAGAGCTCGCCTTTTTCAAGATCGAAGTAAACACCGACCAAGGTCAATTGCTTGTCGTCGATCGCCTTCTTCACGAACGGAAACGTGCGAAGGTTTTTGAGCGAGACTTTGATGGCTTCCATTTCGCCGAGGCGCCACTTGGTTTCTTCATCGGCGTCGGGATATTTGCTCAAGACTTTCTTGCGCGCGTCTTCGGCGATGGTCATCCAATTTCCGATGAAGGAGTTTGCGTCGTCGGTGGCGCCGCTCATCAGCGCCCGGATGCCGCCGCATTGGCGATGCCCCAAAATGATGATGTTCTCGACTTTCAGATTTACGACGGCGAATTGAATCGCCGAGCTCGTTCCGTGAAAACCGACGGCGGAGGGCTCGCAGGGCGGAACGAGATTCGCGACGTTGCGAACGACGAAGAGCTCGCCGGGCGCGGCGCCGGTGAGAATCGCGGGGTCGACGCGCGAGTCGCTGCAGCCGATCAACAGTGTCTTCGGCGTCTGGCCGGAGGCGAGCTTTTGATAAACGGGGTCATCTTGAAGAAAGTATTTTTCGCGAAATCGCCGGAAGCCGGCCATGAGTTTGTACAACGCCTTGTTCATGGTGCAAGTGCTCCCACCCAAATGATGAGTTTGAATTCGTAATCGGCCTGAACTTAGCTTCGCCGGGCGGGGATGTCAGCAGGAATCTGCCTCAAAGGCCCAGGCAGACGGGCCTTTCAGGGTCTGACTATTTGATCGTAACCGGGTCGAAATCGACCGAGATGCTCGCGCCTTGCGGCGGGATCGCCGCGCCGTGGAACTCGATGAAATGAAAGCCGCCTTCGGCCACGTAGGTCCAGCCGTTCGTTGCGCTCTCAGGCACGCTATTGCCGTTCACGCGAACCGTAATCGTGCTCGGTACAGGCTCGCGCGAGAGCTGAAAGCGTGTTGAAAGGGTGACGATGCTCTGAGAGATCGCGCTCAACTCGTTTGAGAAGTCATTGCTGCAAATGTTCCCCACCACGCCGCCGGTCGCACCGGCCACGGCCACATACCGGTCGCCCTGCGTCGCCTGCGGATGCAGGCCGTACGCGCAGTTGTTGATGTCATTTATGACAATGCTCGAGACGTTGTAACGCCGGTTGCCTTCGACGCCGCCGGTGTAGCCGTCCATGAAGGCGATGAACGCGTCGGTGTATTCCTGAGCCGTAGCATAGGTCTGCCCGTTCTGTTTTCTCGATTGGTCTTCTTCGTCGCTCACGATGATGACCGCCAAGAATGCGCTCTCCCGCCGAAAACTGGCGAGCGCGGTGTGCGTTTCTCCATTGTAGGCGGCCGAGCCGTCGGCGTTCCGGCGAAGGACGGCGCGCAGGCTTTGAAAGCCTGCTTCGCGAGTGCCGTCGCCGCGCGTGCCGGTGCGAACGTTGGTCGAAAACGTGTTGCTGATATCGAGCGCGCTCATCATGCTCGTAATCAGGTAGACACCGCTGCGCGGGCCGGGCGTGCCGTTCTGCGCGCCGTAAATATCGCCGTCCCTGAACTTGGTGAGATCGCCGAATGTCGCCAGTGTGTTCGCGCAGTCGGCGCTCGAGCGGTAGATCGTATTCGGGTTGAGCGAAGGGTTCGGGTTCGAGCTGCAAGTGCCGCCGTTGTAATTCACTTCACGCAGCCAGGCGTCGGTGGAGGCAACGGCCATTTGGAAATCAAAGCCTTTATCAGCGAAGTCCGCGATGAAATCTCCGAAGTTGGCGGCCAGATTCGATTGGTGGTTGGCCATCGTGCCGGAGCCGTCGACGATCCAAAGGATGTCGACTTTGTTGTTTACGGTCGAAGACGACTGGCTGAACTCGTCCTGTTCGGGAAGAAGCGAGAACGTCGGCTTCTCTTCACCGCACCCGGCGAGCAAAGTGGCGATGGTGATGAACGCGAGAATATCGAGAAACGAGATTTTTCTGTTCGAACGCATGCAACCCCCAATAACGAACACCAAGACGCGCAGCAAAGTGCGAGGTCCGCGCCAAATTCAAATAGGGAGTTACATGCTAATTGAATGCAAAATGGCGAACTTCTTTAAGAATAACACTTCACGACGAAAGTCACAATATGGGCCATCTGACTGAGACGACTGCGAATTCGCGGCGTCGTATCGGGTTGAGACGACATCGAGAAACGAAATATTCTCAAATTGAAACGCATTCTGAATTGGTCTAAGGGTTCAGAGAGAAGTCCGTCGGCTGATCAGAAAATTTTCGGCGAACGCCGGGCCTAAGCTGGCAGACCGGCCGCGCGAAAAAAAACGCGCGGCCCTCTTGGGCTCATGCCGTTTGCTCGAGTTGCGCGGCCC
>DASUEL010000693.1:0-9753 GCA_036275095.1 Bdellovibrionales bacterium | reverse complement strand
GTCGCTTCGCCTCGCAAGGTCTCGCTTCATACGTGGTTCTATCGGCTGACGGCTACTTCTATGAGTATCAGCTCTGGAACAGCTCGGCCTCCTACGCATCGGCCCGCGCCTTGCTATTTCACATGGCTCAAGGTGTACTGGGCTTCGTAACCGGCAGCGCGGCTTTGCCAGCCTCGCTGCCGAACACGTATCTGCCCTTCGGAGGGGCGCTGAACCTTCAGTTCTGATATGCAAGAAAACAAAACGAGCGAGTCGAGCAAGCCAAATCCGTTCCGAGCCATGCTGATCTTCATGGTGATCTCGACCGCCGTGAACAAGTGCTTCATGTTCTATTTCGGAATCAACTACACGAATCACCCCGGCCGCGGTTACGGCTGGGGCCTGGCCGCGACACTGCTCTATATGCTCTGCTCGGCCGGCTACCTCATCTATCGCTATCGCGACCACGAGTGAAGCCTCTCCGTCTCATTCCGATACGAAAATCAGCGTCGTGATCACAAAACGCAGTGGCTCCGATTTTCATCTCCACATCTTATGGCAGTCCAAATCTTTGATTCCCCTCGAAAACTCCCGCTCGCTCACTAGAAAGTGATCACAGTCTACAAACCTGTCATCTTGTGAGAGGCACTCGATCGGCCGTAAGATGTATGGAGGGGGCAAAATGGAAGCGGCAGTACAACTCGGGGCGCGCCTTGCACTGGTACCCGACATCTTCACCTACCACGATTATCGCGCGTTTCTTCGCGACTGGTTCGAGTACCTCAAGAAGACCGACGGCGGATTCTCTCTCCGCGGCCTCGCGAAACAATCCGGAATCTCCTCGGCCTACATGCCAATGGTGCTCTCGGGTAGGCGACGTTTGTCCGAGGACAACCTTAACAAAATCATCCTGTCACTGAGGCTCGATCCGGCTCAGCGTTCTTATTTACGTATCTTGTGCCAATTCGCCGATTCGCGCACGCAAGAAGACAGCCTAAAGGCGCTCGAGAGGGCACAGCGTTTTCAAAGCTACAAGCAATTGAATCCGAAAGAGGCTGAGACCTCGAGCTATCTCAGCAATTGGCATTACGTGGTCATTCGCGAGCTCGCGGCGACCCCGGAATTCAAAGACGACGCTCATTGGCTGCAAGAGCAGCTTCGCTTTCACGTTCCGCTGAGCGAGATCGAGAAGGCGCTCACGTTTCTGAAAGCCTACAAATTCATCGACCGTCGCGAGGACGGATCCTTCTACCTTCCCGAAAAGCAAATCGACTGCGTCGGTGAAGTCTTTCGCGTCGTGCTGAGCCAGTTTCACAAGAAAATGTTTCAGCTGGGCGCCAAGGCGATCGAAGATGTTCCGTCAACCGAGCGCCTCATCACGGGCTTGACCATGTCGCTCTCACCCAAGAGCTTCGAGAAGGTCAAAGCCCTGCTGGATCACACGATGTCCGAGCTGGAACGCATCGCCAGTGAAGAGACCCAACCGGAAGCGGTCTATCACGTCAGCCTCGCGGGATTCCCGCTGACCCAAACGGAAGGAACCGTCAAGGAGGACACTCATGAGCTCAGCAACTAAGCGCACGACCTTGATTGCCGCATTCATGCTGGCGGTCGGGCTGATGTATACGAACTGCTCCGGCGAGCGCGTTATTACGACGCCGCAGGCAACGAAGACCGGCAACCCGATCGTGCCGGTCGACCCGAATGCACGGCTTCTCACGATCAGCCCGTACATCGGGCCTCGCTCCATCACGTTATGCTTCGAGCGGCTCCGGTTTGAAGCGAAAGACGGCAGCACCCAAGGCGACGTCACGCTCCAGCTCGGTGAGGTCACGCTCAACCCCGCCGGCACGGTGCTGGCCGACGTCGTACCGCCAACTGGCGAGTACGAGCGAATCCGCCTGGATCTCGATGACGACTGCCCTTCGGATAAGAGCCTGCAAGTCACGAACGCATTCGGCACCTTCACGACCGAGGAAAACGTAACTCTCACGTTCGAAGGCGACTTCGATCGCGTCGAGGCGGGAGCGGTTCTTCAGCTCGGTATTCAGAAAATCGCGAACATGTTGAGCACGGTTAAGTCGGATGCCGAGCTGAAAGCACGCGCCGAACAGCTCGACGGCGAGAGCAATTAAGTTAGGTTCACGTTGGAGGAAACATGGACGTTAAAGAGTTTCGCCAATACGCCATGGTCTTCGTCGGTTGGACGATGATCACGTTCTTCACGCTTGGAGTCTTTCTCGGCTGGGGCTAGCTGCGAGCGGCCCAGCTTTCGACGCAAACGATCTTGATGACGATTTGATTCTGCCCGTCGCGGATGTTGCCGCCGTCGGGACGAGTGATCCGCATTTTGATCTGATACTTCACGCTGCCGTTCAGCCGGTCGCCGACCTGCTCGACAATGCGCTTTGTGTTGTCGTCGAATTCGACCCGAAATTTCGCCTGCACGGGAGACTCGCCGCTTCGAAAAATGTAATGTTCGGCGGGGCTGCCATTGATCCACAAAACATGCTGGTAAACGATTTCGCCTTGTCGAATCTGCAAGCTTCCTTGAACGTCTTCAGATTGATAGGCGATTCCGTTTCCGACGCAAATTTTGGAATTGGCCTCGGCCAGCTGGCTCAAGAGCAGTACGGCGAAGAATGTAAGACAGGTTCTCATTGAATCCCCCACAAACCGTCAGACACGCGCATATTAATGAAGGCGCGGCGGCCCCGTGAAGAACCTTTCAGGGCTGGGAAAAAAAGTAAGGGTCGCTCGAGAAGCGACCCTCCCACGGGCACTGCGATCGCGGTTATTCGCCTTACGGGCGCGGAACGGGTTCGGCCGTCTTGCCACCCATCGAACCCGCTAATGGCTCCGCGAAGTTTTTCTCCTCGGAGTCGAGAATCGCGGAGTACGACTGAATCAGCGACCGCAGGCGGGCTTCGAAGCCGACACGAACGCGCTTGAGGTCGTTGATCTCGCTATAGACTTTCTTGAGCGAGTCCCGGGCGTCTTTCACGATGAGCTCGGCCTTCTGATTCGCGTCGTTCAAAATCAGGCGGGCTTCGCGCTCGGCATCGGTACGAATGTTTTCGGCCATTTTGTGGGCGGTGGTGATTGTGTCCTTCAGGACTTGGTCGCGCTCTTTGAATTCGAGCAGGCTCAGCTCTTTTTCGCGAAGGGCTTCCTTGAGCTCATTGCGCTCACGAATGATGGTTTCCATTTCATCGGCGATCGATCGGAGAAACTCATGAACCTCGTCGGCATCGAGCCCCATCCATTTGTGCTTGAAATTTCGGTGGGCAATGTCGATTGGGGCGATTTTCATAAGACCTCCTTGGCCTCAGGGAACTACTCATCCTGATCCATTCAGTCTACGGCCCGGCGGCCCATCGAACAAGCCCCTGACGTCATTTATGAAAATCGGCCCTGGCACAAAGTCCAGGGCCTGCTGCGCGGAGCGCCACGCTCGCGCTTATTGGCGGTCGTCGCGGCAGAAGAAACGGTTCTCGTAGTAGCCTTCGCCGCGGGTGCGAAGCTTGGCGTTGCCTTTGGTGCCGGCTTTCAAGAGCGATTCGTCGACCAGCAAGTAAGTCGCGCCGTCAACGACACCCACGTAGTACTGCAGGTAGGTCTTGCCGTCTTGGCCTTTGACTTCACCACGGCGCTGGTAGGTCGCTGTCGAAACTTCTTCGCCCTGGAAGAACGTTTTGACCCGAACCGAGCGCGTGGTTGCTGAAATCAGCATGCGGTCGCCTTGCTCGCCGCTATTGCCGCCCGACCAGAAGCAGACTTTGACGACGGCCGCTTGGGCCGGTGCCGCGAGCATCAGAACGAAAAGCGTAGTAATCAACTTCAACATAGATCCCCCGTTTACTGGTTGTCGCGGCAGGAATACCGCGCTTCATAAAAACTTTCGTTACGAATTCTGATCTTGAGAAGGCCTCGCGTCCCCGGCTTCAGCAGAACCGAATCGACGAGCGCGAAATGCGGGCCGTCGATCTGGCCGACGTCATATTGAAAGTACGTGCGATGATCTTTGCCGGCGACTTGGCCATTTCGCGTGAAAGATCCGCTTTCGATCGCATCAGAGTCGTCGATGGTCTTGATGCGCAGATTTGCCGTTGTGGCGGTCAGCCAGAGCCGCTCGCCGGTTCCGCCCAGATTGCCGCCCGCCCATTGGCAGACTTTGACCGGCGCAGGCGCGGCGGCCGCATAGGTGAAAGACATCGCCAGTAGCAGCGGAAGGAATCGGAACATAGTACCCCCTTGAGTCTTCGTGAGGCCCCAGGGATAGCAGACTGCGAGCGGCCGCCACAGACGCGAAAAGCGGCCTGAAAAAATTCCACGAAATTAGAGACGGGTTCAGCTCTTGTCTTTGCCCAATTCGCGGTCGCGCATGGCGGCCTTCTCGAAACTGATACGGAGGAGCCGCTCGATCTCCTCCTGGCGCATGGATTCGAGGCCGGCGTAGGTCACGCCTTTCTTCGAGACGACCTCGTCCTGAAGCTGCGACAAATCGGTGTGAATGGCCTGCTCGGCGAGCAACGCGGTTCCGAGAAACGTTTGGATCGTCATACGCCGGGCCTCGTCGGGTTGAAAGCCGTGCTCCTCGAGCCAATCCTGCCAGTACATCATCAGCTCGAAAATGAAGCCCGGCCCGCTCGCGCAGGTGACCGTCAGGGCCTCGAACATGTCGCCCTCTTCGGCCGCGACCACGAACCCGAGCGGGCTCAGAAGATCGCGAATGAACTCGTCGGAGCCCCGCGCTTCATCGGAGAGGCAATAACCTACGACGCCGCGGCGAACACGGACCGGCGTGTTCGGCATGACCCGTACGATCTGTTTTACCTCGGGCAAAATATTCTGGAGCGTATCGAGCGAAATACCGGCGGCGAGACTGATGACCGTTTGCCCCTCGGTGAAGAGCTGGGAGATCGGGTGCAGCGCTTCGGGAAGATCTTGAGGCTTCATGCACAAGAAGACGATGTCGCAGGTCTCGACGAGCTCTTCATTGTTTTTCAAGCCTTGGACTTCATAGGCCTGCACCACCTTCTCTTGTTTTTTGGGGGACCGGTTCGTGACGTAGATGTTCGATTTCGGAAAGGTGCCGCTCTCAACGAACGTTTTGATGAGCGCTTGACCCATCTTGCCTGTTCCGATGAACCCGACTTTTTTGTGTTTTAGAAAATTCATCTCGTCCCTTTCCGTTGCCAAAGATGTGATTACGCCTGACTCGGCCGCTCTCCGAAAATATCCGTTCCAACCCGTACGATCGTCGACCCCTCCTCGATCGCGATTTCGAAATCATGGCTGCTGCCCATCGACAGCGTCTCGAGACCACCGTATTTTTTTTGCGCGGTTTTTTGAAATTTCACGAGCTCCCGGAAGTCGTGGCGCGAGTCTTCGAGGTTTTCGTACAGCGGCGGAAACGTCATGAAACCCTTCACGCGCACGCTTTTGAGCTCCATCATCGAGGCGAGCGCCGCGCTCGCGTCATCGAGGGGAACTCCCGACTTCGACTCTTCGCCGCCAATTTTGATTTGTAGAAGAATGTCTTGCGGGCGGCCGTTCGCGGACGCGACTTTGTCGATTTCGCGGGCCAGCTCGACGCGGTCGACGGAATGAATCAGCTGCACGCGGCCCACGATGAACTTACACTTGTTGCGCTGGAGCGAGCCGATATAGTGCCAGCGGGCGCGCGGATCGGCGACCTCGTCCATTTTCGCGACCAGCTCTTGCACGTAGTTTTCGCCGAAGTCGCTCAAACCCGCGGCCAGAGCGGCTCTTACGGCTCCAGCCGGCTTGAGCTTGGAGACTCCCACTAAAGTGATTTGCTCTGAAGTACGGCCCGATTTTTCTGCAGCGGCTCGAATTCGCTCTCGTATGCGCTTGAGCTTCGCCGCCAAATCTGGAGCGGCGTCAGCCGCGCCGCCGTTGGACCTGCCATCCATTTTCGCTCAACATCCTTTCAACCAACTGCACCGGCAGACCGATCACGTTGTCCAAGGGGCCGTCGATCGCCCGCACGAAACCGGGCGGCAACTCTTGAACGCCGTATCCCCCAGCTTTATCAAGCGGCCGCTTCGATGTCACATAGGCATTGATTTGATTTTCGCTCAAATTTTCGAAAGAAATTCGCGTCGTGCAAAGGCCCGTCACGGCCTTTCGGCTAGGCCCGTCCCACAGACAAACGGCGGTCTTAACGTCGTGTGTCTGGCCCGACAAAAGGCGAAGAAACGACACATTTTCCTCGATCGTGGCGGGTTTCCCGAGGGTTTTGTTGTCGAAGATCACTTCAGTGTCAGAAGCCAAAACCAGAAAATCAGGTATTTTCGAGAGTCTACCGCTGTCTATGAGATGACCGGCCTTTCGTCTAGCTAGGTCCATCAGAGCGTCGTCTAAGCTCAGGTTTTGCTTAAGTTTTTCCGATATTTCTACAGGGAAGGTTTGAAACTCAAACCCGGCTCTTTCGAGCAACTCACGCCGGCGCGGCGATTGGGAAGCGAGAATCAGTCGTCGCATGTGCTTACTTCACCACGGAAAGGAGCGACATGGGAAGTGCCGAGTTACTCTTGATCGCGGGCCTCTTGCTCATCGGCATCGCCGTGTACCTCGCGGTGTCCACGCTCCTCAATGAGAGCAACAAACCGCAGCAGCTCACGTGGGGCGAAGAAGGCGGTCCCGACAAATCGAAGGGCGGCTTCATCGAGTTCTCGCGCCCGCTCGTGCACAGACTCACGCTCAAGTGGGCGCTGAAGATCAAGAATCCGTCGTACCGCCGCCAAGTGGAGCGAAAGATTTTGACCGCGGGCCAAGAGCGCGTGCTCAACGTCGACGAGTTCATCGGCCTGCAGATTCTTTGGGGCGCGTTCATGCCCGGCCTCTTCATCGTCGTGAACTTTGCGCTCGAACTCGGCTACCCGCCGTGGCTGCTCGTGGCCATGGCCATATTGGGCTTTTATTTCCCTCACATTCACTGCAACACCGAGCGCAAGAAGCGCTACCAGTCCGTGATCGTCGACCTGCCGTTCTTCATCGACATCCTCGCGCTTTCGACCGAAGCGGGGCTCGACTTCATCGGCGCGATCAACAAAGTCGTCGAAAAAGCGAAAGCGAGCGTGCTAGCCGACGAGCTCGGCAAGGTTCTTCGCGACATCAAACTCGGCCAGTCACGCGCCGATGCCCTCCGCGCGATGGCGGACCGGCTCGATATGACCGAAGTCACGAGCTTCGTCGCGATGATTATCGACTCCGACGCGACCGGCGGCAGCATTGGCCAAGTCTTGAAAGATCAATCGGCGCAGATGCGCATGACCCGTTTCACGCGAGCCGAAAAAGCGGGCGCGCGGGCGTCGCAGCAGATCCTGCTTCCGCTCGTGCTGTTCATTTTGCCGGCGGTGCTCATCATGGTGATGGGCCCCATCATAATTCAATTTTTGGGACAGGGAGGCTGATGATCATGGCGCGCCTTCTGAACAAAACGAAAAATCAGCTCGTTGCCTCGGATCTTCGCGAGGCCCGCGGCTGGTTTTCGCGCGCCAAAGGCCTGCTCGGCCGCGATTCGCTTTCGCGTGACGAGGCCCTGTGGATAAACCCGTGCACAAGTATACATACCGTGTGCATGAAATTCCGGATCGACGCCGCGTTCGTCGATCAGGATTTGAAAGTTCGGGCCGTTTACCACGGCCTCGAGCCGTGGCGGCTCGCAATGCCGCTCAAGTTCGGCGTGCGTTCGGTCATCGAGCTCGCTGAAGGCGTTTTGAGAGAAACGAACACCGAAGTTGGAGATCAGCTGCATGTGGTCGCTTAGAATTCTCAACGGCCCGCTCGCGGGACGGACATTTCAGCTCAAAGAGGGGGAAAACCTCGTGGGCCGCAGTCCGGAGTGCCACATCTCCCTCGCGTCCAACGGCATTTCGAAGAAGCACGCCAAGATCATCGTCTCCGGGAAAAATCTATCGGTCGTCGACCTTCAGTCGTCGAATGGCACGTTCGTCAACGGCGTGCGTATTCAAACCCGCATCTTGAACCCCGTTCAGGACAAAATCGCGTTTTACGACGTGCTGGTTTCGGTCGACTCCATGCAAAGCCTCGGACCGGCGCCCGTGATGGGGTCGGGCTCGGCCCAGCCGCTTTGGCAATCGAGCCCGGCGTCGCAGCCGCAATCGATGCCCCAGGCGCAGCCCGAGCGCAACCCGGTCAACATGGTCAGCACTTACGTCGAAGAAGTCGCGATGCCCGGCGTATATCGCCTGCTCGAGCTCTTCGAGTTCAAACAGGTACTCGGCGGCTTCCTGCTCTCGTTCGTCTTTCTGGTCACGTTGCTCTCGGTCTTCCCGCTCATGCGGATCACGAAGGCGAGCATCGAGAAAGAAAGCCAGTTCCGGGCGCGGGGAATCGCCCGCACGCTCGCCGTCACCAACCGCGGCGCGCTCCAACAGGGCCTCGAAAGCTCGCTCAATACGCAAATCGCCGACTATGAGCCCGGCGTGCGGGTCGCGCTGATCATCTCCGCCAAAGACGGCAGTATCATCGCGCCGGCTTCAAAAGCCGCGGGGTATGCCAATGAGCCGTTCATCCACCGCGCGCGCAAGCAGCAGGTCGAGGTGGTCGAGCAGATCGACGACAGCCTGATCGGCGCCAGCGTGCCGATCATGGCGTTCAACTCCGAAACCGGAACCCAAGGCGTGCTTGCTTACGCAATGGTTCTCTATAATATGGGAAGCCTCGCGATCGACGACAGCCGGACCATCAGCCTGTTCATCCAGACGCTGTTCATCGCGCTCATTCTCGGCTCGATACTCTTTTACTTTCTCTACAAGCTCGTCGAGCACCCGATTTCATCGATCAACAAGCAGCTCGACCTTGCGCTCAAAGAAGAAGGAAAGTCGGTCCAAACCGCCTATTTGATCCCGACGCTCGAGAAACTCGTATTCAACATCAACACCGCGCTTAACCGCGTGAGTTTCGGCGCCCCGAAAGAGCCGCCACGCAATACGACTGAGAACAAGAAGGCCGAGCTGATCAACATCGCCCAGATCAGCTCGAACCCGTGCATGGTACTCGACAAAGACCGCCTCATCAGTTTCGTGAATGCGCCGCTCGAGGATTTGATCGGCATGCGCCTCGCTTCGGTTCAAGAACAAGCGCTCGACATTCTCATCGACGAAGCGCTTCGCCAAAGCATCGTCGATCTGGCAGATCGCGCGATGGCCCAACCGTCGCTGATCGCCTCGAACGAGCTCGATCTTGCCGGAAAAAATTACGACATCGATGCGCAGGCGGTCATGGGGCCTCAAGCCGTCGACTTCTACTTCATTTCGTTCCGTAGAAAGGGGGATGACGCGCTATGAGCGTAGCCGCGGCCGCCCAACTCCCCCAACCTCTTTATGTGACGATCGTGGCCGGGCCCGATCGCGGGGTGGCTTTTAAGGTTCTCTCCGCGCGCATCACGCTCGGCCGCGAGGAAGACAACGACATTCAGCTCAACGACCCGCGCTGCAGCCGTCACCACGCCGTCATCGAGACGGTTAACGGCGTCGTGTATATAAAAGACAAAGGCTCGCAAAACGGCCTCGTCGTGAACGGGCAAAATTGCCGCGAGGCCCAGCTCCGGCCGGGCGACGTTTTCGCGATGGGGGACACCCAGTTCCAAATTCAAACGAACCTGGGAGCCGTTCCTGCGGCGACAGGTCCCACGAATCGCGCCGCCAATCCGTATCCGCCGACGATGCCCGCGGGCGAAGAGCGCAACAATACGCCGCTCATCATCGGCCTCGTCGTCAT
>DASUEL010000692.1:0-6178 GCA_036275095.1 Bdellovibrionales bacterium | reverse complement strand
AACCGCGGTCAGGACCTTTTCGAGCTGCGGCCGGCTCTCATCCGGAACGAGTGGCTGCAGAGCCTGAAGCGTCAGGGCCAGCGCGACGAGATCATGAGGCGCCAGCGGCTCGGCCCCGTCAGCGTAGAAGCCCTGCGCGGACCAGAGCTGGCGGTTCATTCCGAAATAGGCGTCGACCGCGGCCCAGCGATAGAGCTCGGCGCCGAGCGCCTTCGAGGCCGCGAGTAGCGCGCGAATGGCAAGGAGTTGTTCCGAGATCGGAGCCCGCGGCCCGTATTGGCCGGTCCACAGATTGCGGCTGGATCGGAACAGCCCATCCTCTCCTTGCAGAGAGCCCGAAAGGAAGTTCGCGAGGACCATCATCAGAAGATTCAGCTTCGTTCTCGACGCCTTGACCTCGGCCTGAAACTTCGGGTCGCTCAAGAGCGCGGATTTGCTCTGTTCGAGTCCCTCCAACGCTTCCGAAAAATCGGCGATGGCGAGCATGAGCGCCGCGGTGTCACCCGCGCGCGCGACGGCGTCAGGGCCGCTTGCGTCGACGTCGACCGTCGCCGCCATCATCGGAACACCGTCGCCCGGGTTCGTCTTGAGCTGAGCGACGATCGAATCGAGTTGATCGCCGAACGCGACGCGGCCGTCAGGATACAGGAGCGCCAGGCCCGAATTCGGCCCGGTCAGGTTCTTCAGCACGACGGAGCCGACACCGAGACTCAGCTCCAAGAACTTCTCTTTCGGAAACAGGCGCTCACGCGCGATCTCACCGGTAAACTCAGGATCGAAATCGCCAAGAACGAATTCGCCCATCTTGCGGTCGAAGCCGTTCTTCACCCAATCGCGAAAATAGGTGGCCAACATGGACACGCCCGAAAGAAGCTTCGCTTGCGAGCCCGCCGAGAAGCGAGGCTGAAGAGCCACGGTCCGCTCGCGATCGATCTTGAGCCCACGCTCGATGACGAGCCGGTCGGGCACCGCATAGCGCCCGGCAAACTCGTCTACGCGGCGTAAATCGAGGATTTCGCCCGGCGCGAGCGTGAATGGAAAGTGATATGATTTGAAAAGCTCTTTAGTATGCTCGCGAAATCCGCCGATTCCAAGCAACCGGTTCATCTGCATCAAGACGAGCCTTAAGAACTCCGGGCTCGAATACGACGTGCCCTCGATTTGTTCGAGGTCGTTCCAGCGCATCACGGAGGCGCGAAACGCAGCGCCCATCGTCGCTGTCGTGAGACTGTCCGTCGACCGCAAACGCGCGGGACTCAAAGTCCAAGTGCCGCCGTCGACATTCAGTACGACTTTTTGAGATTCGACGGCCGCGATATAATCGCCTGCCGTGAGAATCTCGCGTTTGCCCCATGCCACCGCTTTGTCGGTGAAGTAGCTTTTCTCGTTTGCCCGAATGGCTTTCAGGCGCGCGTCCACGTCTTTGAGGCTTTTGAGCACGAGCTCACCGACGGCCTTCGGCACGGAGCCCGCGAGTTTGACGAATACGTCTTTGAGCTCGCTGCGAACGAACCCGGCCGAAGACACGTCGAGCGCGCGCTTGAGCTTCTCGACACCGTAACGCTCGAGCGCCGGAATTATCTTTTTCTCCCGCGCGATATACAGCATTGGATTCCAAACACGGGATGGCCCAGTCTGCAGCGTGCGCAGCTCGCTGTCTTTCAGCGTGACGAAATATTCGTACAGATCGGGGTTTTCAGTCTTGAACACGTTTTCGCGCTGCTGGGGCGTCAGCATGAGCCAAACGTCGATGATGACGGCGAGCGCATCCGAACTGGTCTTGATGCCTTTGATTTTGGAGCCGAGCTTTCGGGCTTCGGCAAGCTTCAGATCGCCCTGCGTTTGGACTGTTCCGAGTTTCAGCTCTTTGAGCGTGCTCTGAATGCGCTCGACAGCGCCGAGCGCCTCGAGTAGCCCGATCTCGCCGTCGAGTCTCGTAAGCTCGGCGAGCAAACGGTCGAGCGGGGCTCCGAAGGTCTCCCGGAGCGTTTTGGTGTATTCGTTTACGACCTTCTCAGAGGCGCCGCGAACGCGGAACTCGTCCGCGAGGCGATGCAAGTAGCCGATCAGCCGCTGCCCGAGCGCCGTGACGGTCAAGTGATCGGGGTTTCCGAGCTCGAGAGGGACTTCGACAATCGCGCGCTCCACCGCGCGGGAGCTGAGCACGACGTCGCGCTCGTTTTTGGTGAGCAGCCCCTGCAGGAGCTGCCATTTCTCGCCTAAGGCGGCGTCGAGGTAAAGGTTTTCACGCGGAAGTATCTGCGAATAATGGGAGCTATCGGCGTAGTACTTGCGGAGCAGGTCATGGCCGGCCACTTGTATCTCGCGGCGGCCGGAGGCCTTACCGAGCTGAATGTAGTCGGCGGCACACTCAAACAGCGAGGCCGTCGGAATCTCGTTTGAACGGCGATCTAAAACCCGCTTGAGCGCGCCCTCGAGGCCGTCGAGCTTAAGAGCGGCATCGGTGAGACGCGGGCCCATTTTCACGCGCACGTCGGGTGTACCTTTCGAATCGCGTTGTGCACATCCGGCTGCCGCGTAAACTAACAATAAGGAGAAGAATGCAGTTTTGGTAAGTCTCAACATATTCCGCCTCAGAAATACCCTTTAAAGGTCAGCTCGTGGCTGATCTGCCGTTCGACGTTGAAGCCGGAGATGATGTCGCTGTACTCATAGGCGATCGCGACCGGCAGCGCGAACTCGTTTTTCAAGAACCAGTTGGTGGTTGAAAATTCGAGGGAGCCCTGCAGCTTCTGCCACTCCGAACTGGAGTTGCGGCTGAGAAGCGAGTAATTGTAGCCGCGGTTTCCGGAGTAGCTATCGGGTCCTTTGAACCCGAACTCCAGCCCGGTCCCCGCCTCCCAAGCATCGCTCAGCATATAGCGGGCATTCACACCGGCCGTCGTCACGTCGCCCAAATCACGGACCAGTTCCTCTTTTCGATCGGCTTCCGGAAGCACGTCCTGATCGTCTCTCGGGACGCGTTTAACAGACCGGTCCGGCAGTTTGATCGTATGGCCGGCGTACGCCCCGATCACGAGGTCCCGCATAGGGTTCATGTCCTGTAGGAAGTGAATTCCGAACGCCGTTTGGCCGAAAAACGGAAGATCGAGCAGGTCATCCGGATCGTCTTTCGGACCGGTCGGAAGCGTCAGCGTGCTCTTCACGACGCCGCTCCAAAACCGGCTTTGGTGATACCGGTAAAACCCCAGTAGCTGGGCGTCGGCCATGAAAGTTTGAGATCGCTCGCCGAAGGCCGCATATCCGGCACTCGCCAGTCGGCTGTGAAAGCCGTTGACCAGATCGAGCGGGAGCTTCGAAACCTGCGCGCGCAAGTCGGCGGGTAAGGCCGCGGCGATTTCATTCAGGTTGCCCTCTGTCTGGTAGACGCTGGTCTTCACACTGTAGTGCACGACCGGGAGGGCCACGGCCAGGGAGAAATGTTCGGTAAATCCGTGGGCGAACACGGCGGCCTCAAAACGCACTTTCGGATCGGCTTCGATTTTAAGAGTACCGAGATTGAGCTGGTCGCCGAGCTTGTAAGAGCCGAATTGGTTTAGCGAATCGACCAGTGCCCGTGCTTCCGGAAAGACGGTGGTCAAAGTTCGAGAATCGAATGTCTTTGAGTACGTGTCGCCGACCGACGCCAGAAGCCCATCGCTGTGGAATTTGTCGCCGAAACCAGTGATCGTGCCGAGGCGTAGCGCCGGGTGGCTGACGCCTTTCGGAAGGACGACCGCTTTTTCGAGCGCGCCTGCCGAAAAAGGCAGCAAAACAAGGAAGATAAACAAGCTATGGTTCCAGCGCATGGGCCCGGCTTACTTACCACAGGGCCAATGCCAATGCGAGCCGCCGGTGGCGATGGAAAACAAGCATCTACCGTGTAAATTTTACGCGCCGTCAGCTGGAATAGAACGTATCGCCTCCGTCGGCGAGACGCGGGTGGCCAACCAGGCCGGAACCCAAGAGGCCAAGAGTGCCACGACCAGCGATCCGGCAATCGTCCCGGCCACGACGACCGTGTCGATCTCGACCGGAATCCGCGTGTCGTAATAAACGCTCGGAAGCTCGATGAAAGAGAACTTGTCCAGGGCCACACAAATCAACAAACCCAAAATCAGGCCGCCGAACAGGCCGATTCCCGATAGCAGCAGCCCGACCCCCGCGAACACGTTACGGGTTTTCGACGGCGCAAGACCCATGGCCATCAGAAGCCCGATCTCGGATTTCTTGTGGGTCACGAGCAGAACCAAAACGGTGATGATCGAAAAGCTCGCGATCAAAATGCTCAAACCGAGAAAAAGACCGATCGCCAGCTTTTCCATACGAAGTGAATGAAAGAGCGCGGAGTTTCGCTGCTCCCAGCTCTCGACCTCAAAGCCTTGCGATTTGATCTCGCCCATCAGGTCGGCATAGTCGGTCGGGTCTTTGATGCGAACCTCGACACCTCGCTCGATCGTGCCTTTCAGCCGCGCCAAGCCGTGCTCTCGACCGTAGTAAATCATTTGGGCGTCAATATCGGGAACGTTCGAGCGCAGTATGCTCTTCACGCGAACACGCTCATAGGTCGGGATTTCCCCCGACGGAAGAAGAAGCGCTTCGGGCGACGCAAGCACGACTTCGTCACCTTCGAACACGCCGATGCTACCGGCCAGATCGGCTCCCATGGTCACTTCACCGGGTGCGAGCTCGAACGTTTGAAGGCCGCTCTCGCTGCCTGTGGGCAGGCTGTCATCACGTTGCTGCTCGCGGCGGGTTTTCGAGACTTCGCGCAAGATGCGGCCGAGCACCCGTGAATCGATACCCTTGGCAACCGCGCCCCCATAAAGCCCATCGAGCGTGCGCACAATGACGTCGCGGCTTTCGTAGGCGTGAGCCTGGCCGCGCCCGCGCAGGAGCTGAAGCACGTTTTCTTCGTCGGGCGCGGGCTCCGCATGCGCGTCTTGCATATGAACGACGAGGTGTGGCTCAACCGCGAGCAGGCGGTCACGGATGGCGGAATCGAAGCCGTTCATCACGCTCAAGACGACGGTCATCGCGAGTACGCCGATTCCGACGCCGCCGATACACAGCCACGCAATCGCGCGAATGAGCGCGCTCGACCGCTTCGAGAGCAAGTAATGTTTGAAAATGATCCAAACCACGCTTCATTGTCGGGGTTTTGGCGGCCGGAGTCCAGCGGGAGGATACGTTTTTACGAACCGCGGCCGATGGCCCGACGGAAAATTTCTTTGAAACGGCGCCAAACGCCGTCGCGCGAGCTCCCGCCGTACCGCTTAAGAATCTCTTCCGGCTTCATGGTCGAAAAGGAAGGCCGCTGAGTCAGCTGCTGGAGCAGCTCGCGACGGGTCACTTCATCAAGCGAATCGACGTGCCGGATCAGCTCGTGGGCCTGGTGAATCGCGGATTCCATCGGGCGCGCGTCGAATTTGATCGTTTCACTGGCACCCATCGACGGGCTCGCGGTTTCCTGTTCGAGCACGAAACCGGTACGAATCCCGTCGAGTACGTTCCATTCGACGATCTGGCCGCAGAAGCTCGTCTGATGCTTGATGACGTTGTTGCGCTCGTCGGTCCAAATGAAGAGATCGGCGTCATGAGGCCCGTGGAACCAGCGGCTCACGACATTTTCGTTCTCCGATTGTATCAGCGAAACGTCGACCTCGCGGAGGCTACCGCCGATCTTCTGCGGATGAAAAAACGGAGGAATCTTCGGCTCCTCCTTCTTCTCGGTCTCGTCAGTCACGAGACTCTCTCCCGCTGCCTTCGGATGCGGGCATGCGGTTGGCCGGCTCTGCGGCTTTGCGGCGCTTCTCTTCTTCTTCGCGAACTTCTTTGGTCGACCCGCTCAAGAGAAACGACTTCTGCATCGCTTTCAGCACCACGACGGCCTCGTCGATGGCCTCGAGGGCACGGCGGGTGGCCTTCGGCATTTCGGGCGCCAACTCGCCGAGCGCGGGCATGATCTTGTTGAGCTCGGAAACGATCGCCGAAGTGTGTTTGACCAGCTCGCTCATGTCTTTACTCATGTTCGGCATGGCCTTGAGCATGTTGTTCATTTCTTGCGTCACGACCGCGAGATTCTGCATCGTCGTCTGGAGATTTTGGTCTTTGGTCACCTGGGCGCTCATCTTGACGAACGACTTCGATGCCGCCGTTGCGTGCTCCATGAACGGAT
>DASUEL010000691.1:0-11525 GCA_036275095.1 Bdellovibrionales bacterium | reverse complement strand
AAAAAGGCCTATCGCCCAAGCTATTTGAGGCGTTCGAATCGAAAGCTTTCCATTTGGCCTTGCACGATTGTTTTCCGAATGACTTTTACCGTCAGTCGGATTTCGTGCACCGGCTCATTCAGGCCGATGTCGGGGGCAGAGTCGTCGGCGCCGCCGCCGCGCTGGCGACGTGGGCGGGTTTCGCCGGAGTCGCGAAGCTCGTGGGTCTCGGCGGCTCGGCTCTGATAAGAACGGTCAGCTACGTCGGCGCCGGCCTCGGTCTCGTCAACGCGGGCTCTTGGCTTCGCAACTGGTGGAGAAGCCGCCGCGTCGATCGGCAGGAAGGCCCGACGGAAGCATACCTGCAGATTCACGAAGCGTTGGCGGCGCAAGAGCGTTTGCCCCGGCACATGCTGGCGCTGCTCGACGCAGAAATCAAAAAAGTTGAAGAACGGCTGGCCGATCCGAATTTGTCTTTGAATGAGCGTGTACGGCTCGAGGCCCGGGCGCGCGACCTCAAACTGAGCCGGGTCGATCAGCTGATGGTTTTGGAACAAATCGAAAAACAAAAACGCGAGCTTGCCGCTCGCTGATTCCGGATTGAGGAGATAGAGCCGTGAAGTCAATCATCACGTTTTTTGTCATGGTCGCGCTCTCTGGCGGCGCTTTCGCCCAATCGGCCATTCACGCGTTTTCGGCCGCGAGCATCGTTGAACAGCATCAAATGGTAATTTCGGCCTTCTCTGAAGTGAGCGCGCTGCGAGAGCAAATCGCGAAAGCAAGGAGTCAGCGCAAGGGCGCTTTGATCGTCGGCATCACCTCCGCCACGGTCGCCACACTGACGGCGCTCGCGACGGGCACCGGAGTTTATCTTTTGAAGAGCCTGAAGCAGAGCACGAAGTTTGCCGCGCGCGCGGCCGTCGTCGTGATCGGCGTTCCCACATCCGTTGGTTTGGGAGCTCGCGCCGCTAAAGCCTTCAACTGGTACGAGCTCAAAGCCGAAGAGATCGAACGTCTCGAGCAAGAGCTCAAGAACGCGCAAGCCGCGCTCGAAGCCGCCGACCGCAGCTACCGCGTGTTGAACAACGGGTAATGCGTACGAGCGACACGATCAGAACTACGAGCGGCGAGCGCAAGAATCGCCGTTTTTTGTTTTCGCTTCAGATTTTTGAGAAGTTATGCCCGGTTCGGGCGGCCTGAAAAAAGCAGGGCCATCCGTGGCCCCTCCGAAAATTACTCTTCATCGTCCCCTAGATCGTCGGTCTCTTCAACATCTTTCGAAGTGGCGGCGTGGGTGCTCTTGTTCACCGCTTCTTTCAGCTCTTTTCCGACCTTGAAGAAGGGGAGTTTTTTGTCCTGGACGTTGATGATCTCGCCGGTGCGGGGGTTGCGGCCCTGGTAGGCGTCGTAGTGGCGGTTCACGAAGGAGCCGAAGCCCCGGATTTCGATGCGGTCGTTCCGTTTCAGCGCGTCGACCATCGAATCGAAAATCGTGTTGACCACGATTTCGGCCTTGACCCGGGTGATGCCGGCCTTCTCGGCGATTTGATTGATCAGCTCAGCTTTCGTCATGGCGCCACCTCGGCAGAACGCGTTTCGTAAACCATTGAAACTACATACATAGTCTTCTCTACGAAAAACGGGTTTTCAATCATAATTTTCAAAACTTAGGCGAGTTTTCGCGAAAATTGCGGGACTTTAGCCCCAGGGAACGGGGTGACCTACAAGGCGTAGTCGTCTGGAACGATGCCCCGTGAGTAACGCTCCGACAAATAACCGATCATGGCGAGGATAAAGATAAAGAGGTGGTTAACCTCGGCATCACCGAAGTTCCACTGGGTCACGCCGCCGGCGTGCATGGTGACCTGGGCGCCCAGCGCCCCCAGCACCAGGACCCGGTGCCAGTAGTGGGTCTTCGGCACCTCCATCCAAAGCCGGTGGGTGGTCAAAAGAAAACTCAGGATGAAGAGCATGTAGCAGATCATGCCCAACAGACCCGTCGTCGACAGCATCTGAAGGTAGTTGTTGTGAGCGTGCCCGCCGAAGGTGTTCGCGATATCAAGTTTGTCGTAGTACTTGTGAAGAATCTCTTCGTTTTGCCCGTAGCCGACGCCCAGCCAAGGGTAATCTTGAAACATGGCCAAGTTTGCCCGCCACAGGTCTTGCCGGTCGGTATTGCTCGTGTAGTTCGAAGCCCACATGCTGGCAAATCGTTCTTGAAAGCCTGAGTCGCCGGTGTAGAGCACACCGCCGATGATCCCGATGATAACGAGAAACGCCACGAGGTGGCGCTTGCTGACGTAGGCGGCGAGCACGAAAAACGCGAGCGCGGTCGCCATCCATACGCCGCGGCCGTACGTCCAAAGCAGGCTCAGGCCGATCAACAGCACCGAGAGCGTGCAGAGCAAACGAAACATAATCGGGCGTCTCCGGCCCAGCAGCAGGGCCGCGAGCGGAAAGCAGATCAGCATGCCGAACGAATAGCCGTACGTGAGGTGATGGCTGAGGAAACCGGTGTTCTGATAGACCGTGGCACCCGCGAATGGCGCAATGGTCACCGAGCGGTTGTCGCCGCGGATGAGGTCGATTCCGGTGAAGTGCTGAAAAATCGCGTAGCAGGCGACGATGGTTCCGACAATCATGAGCGTATTCAGAATGCGATTTAGGTTGTTTTGTAATGCGAGCGCGTAGGCCAGCAAGTACAGCATGACCACCCAGCGCAGCTTGCCCATGGCCGCCAGGTGATCGGCGTCGGGCGCGTTCAGGTAGAGGCCCAGACCCGCGACAATCAGAAGGCCAAGGAGAGGAAGCTCGCAGCCCAATGTGAAGACCCGCGGCCGGCGGGCGACGAGCAGGCTTCCTAAAATATAGAGAACTGTGAGCAGGCACGTGCCCCAGCCGAAGATTTCCATGCCCGACATCGAGGTCAGCAGCGATACCGCGTACAAGAACAAGAAGAACGGGATCAGTTTATCGAGGGCGGTTTTCAAAAAATCGAAGGGCTGGGCGACACGCTGAACCTGGTCTCGAAAGGCGACGCTCATTTTTTGTACTTCCCGGTGCTCTTTAGGATTTTGAAGTATGAATTAAGAGTCTGATTGACCATTTTCTGGGTGTCAAAGAGATCGGTGATCTTCAGGCGCGCCCGGTTGCCGATTTCTTGGGTCGGCAGCTGGCCTGAGAAAACCTCGTTGAGGAGCGCCGAAAGCGATGAAACGTCGGCGGGCCGGATCAGAAAACCGTCGACGCGGTCCTCGACGATCGATGAGATCGGGCTGACTTCGGAGCCGATGATGACTTTCTTTTGGGCCATGGCCTCGAGCATCGAGAGCTCGAAGCCGGTCGCGCGGGAGCTGATGTTCACGTAGACGTCGGCGAGCGAGATGTAGTCGGGGACCTCGGTGTTTTTCACGGCTCCGGTGAAGATGACCCGGTTCCCGAGGGCCAGGTTGAGCATCTCGAACTCGATCTCCTTGCGTTTGGGCCCGTTTCCGATGACCAGCAGACGGGCGAGGCTGTTTTTGATCGCGACCTTTTCGAAAGCTTGGAGGAGGTTCGCCATTTCTCGGACTTCGGTCATGTCGGAGACGGTGACCGCGATTCGCGCGTTCTCAGGGAGCTTGAGAGTCTCGCGCAACTGCATCGATTTTTCTTTCGGGCTCAGGTCGCCGATTTCGATCCCATAAGGCACGGTATAGATTCTGGCGTCGGGATACAGATAGTAGCGCTCCAAAACCGTTCTTTGTCTCGGAGACGTGACAAAAACTCCGTCGGCGGACTTCAAAAGTTTTCGATCCGTGCCGTAGTAGGTACGTAGGAACTTGTACGACACCGCAATCGCGGATCGGAGCAAGGACCCGACGGTCTCCTGGGCCATCGCCGTGATCGCGAAGATCTGCGACATGTGGGTGGCCTGGACGTCGAAGGCGACGGCCACGTCGTACTCCCGCTTGAAACGGGCGATCAGGCTCCCGGAGTCGTCGATCGAGTGCACGATGTGGAACGGCTCCTGGCGATGAAGCTTCACGAAGTGGTTCTTCGCCAGTCTCCCAAAGTTGGTCAGCTCGTGTTGGGGCAGGCCTTCTTTGAGATAGAGCGCGTGAACGCCGTCTTGGGTGATCTCTTGCAGCTTGCGCGGGCTTTCGGCCGCCAGCACCGTCACCTTGTGGCCTCGGCTTGCCAGGCCCCGGGCGATAGGCCAGAGAAAGCCGTACTCGGAAGCCCGGCCTAAGATGGGGAATTTTTTTGAAACGAAACAGATGTTGAGCCGTTCCGGAAGTGCTTGTTTAGCCATGCTCGCTCTCAAGGAGAGGGTACTATGACGGAAGTTAAATTGAAATTTCCCTTTTTTGATCTCACGCGTCAGTATTCCGGGATCAAGAGCCAGGTGGTCGAAAAGTTCGTCGAGGTTTTGAACGACCAGAGCTTCATTCACGGCGAGGCCGTCACGCAGTTCGAAAAAGAGATCGCGCAGTGGCTGGGCTCCTCTCATGCGATCAGCGTCTCGTCTGGAACCGACGCGATGATCGCGGCGCTCACCGCTTTGAAGATCGGGCCTGGTGACGAGGTCATCACCACGCCGTTCAGCACGTACGCCACGATTGGAGCGATCTTGTTCGTAGGCGCCAAGCCGGTCTTCGTCGATATTGATCCTCGAACCTACAATCTCGATGCTTCAAAGATCGGAAAGCACATCAGCCGTTATACCAAGGCGATCCTGCCGGTTCATCTCTATGGCCAATGCGCCGAGATGACCCCCATTCTCGAAACAGCCCGGCGCCACGGCATCGCCGTCATCGAAGATTTCGCTCAAGCTTTGGGCGCCGCCGATCGCGGCCGTCCCGCGGGCAGCATGGGCACCCTCGCCGTGACCACGTTTTCGCCGAACAAAAACTTGGGCGGAGTCGCCGACGGCGGCCTCATCGTTACCAATGACGCCGAGCTCGCGCGGCGCGTGCGCATGAGCCGGCTCCAATATTCGGAGCGCCGCTCGGTCGGCGAGCTGCTCGGCACGCACGCGAGAATCGACGGCTTGCAGGCCGCGTATCTGAGCGTGAAGTTCCGCTATCTCAAAGGCTGGATCGAAAAGCGCGCGGCGATCGCCGAGCGCTACATCGAGGGCCTGGCGTCGCTTGCCGAGTATGGCGTCGTCGTTCCCCATGTGGCGCAGGGTAAAATTCATTCGTGGAATCAGTTCGTCATTCGCGTTCCGCAACGCGATCACGTCCGCAAGCTGTTGACGTTAGAAGGCGTGCCGACGGAAGTTTATTACTCGCAAACGCTTCCACAGCAGAAAGCGCTCCGTGGCATATGCGGCGAGCGCGGCTGGCCCGAAGCGGAGCGCGCCGCCCGCTCGGTGCTCGCGCTTCCGGTCTTTCCGGAGCTCGAGCTGCACGAGCAGGACGAGGTCATCAAGGGTTTGACGAAGGTTTTGCGCGCGTCGGTGCGCAAAGAGGCGGCCCCGCTCACCGCGGAGCCCGAAGCGATGGCCCGTTAGTCGGCGGGAACGACCAGAAGCTGAACCAGCCAGTACAGCACGTCTTGTTCGCTCTTGAAGAGCGCGTCTTTCAGCGTGCCCGTGCTACGCGCCGAAAATTTCGCGATCTCCTCGTACTTCCCTTCCGTCTCGACGGCCAATGCGCCTTTCGCGGTGCCGTCGTTTTTGCGCGGATTGGGGTCTCCGGCAATGTTCAGGCTCAGCTTGTCCCAATGCATGTTCATCTTGCGCATCCAGGGGAGTGCGGTGGCGTCGAACGTGACGTTCTCGATTTTGCCTTTGATGTGAAAACCCATCATGGGGCGGCGGTAGCTCTGAATTACGGTTTCTTTGTTCGTGTCGATGAACCCTTTATAAAGCATTGAGCTCTTTAAATCGGTCACCTTCAGTGTGTTGGTTTTCGATCCCATCTGCATGACGAGCTCGCCGTTTTTCATGTACGAGCGAACGGGCACGCGGCCGCCGACCGAGTACAGATAGCCCTCGCGGACGCCGTTCGTCTCCGTGATTTCGAGGCGCTGAAAGCCTTCTTGATCTTGAATCGAAAATGCGAGAGTTCCATTCGCCATTGCGAGTGGAGCCGTGAACATTACTAGCATCGCCAAAATCAGTCTCGTCATGAGTCCCCCTTGAAAACATGATGAGCGGCAAAATTTGCCGCGTGAAGCGAACTTGTTTAATGGGAACCATAAGTGACGACGGGTTACTTCAAAATTTCTAGCAAAACGTCGAGGATGCGGCGGTTCGCTTCGGGAATTTCAAGGGTGAGAAGCTCCTCCGGTTTGACCCAGCGGAGCTGCTCGTGATGTGTCGGCTTGGGCTCGCCCTTCCAGAACGGAACGTCGTAGAATAATAGAAGCACGCCGCGGTCTCCGTACGAGTGCGTGTTCGCGACTTTCAGCTGGCCGATTTCGGCTTCGATGGCGAGCTCTTCGCGCAACTCGCGTTGAAGCGCTTGCTCCGGGGACTCTCCGAGCTCGATCTTTCCTCCGGGGAACTCCCACTGGCCCGCGAGACTGTTGCCCTTCGGCCGTTGGCCCAGTAGCACATCGCCATTTTTTTTCATCAAGGCGGTGACGACGGGGATCCACGGGTGGCGGCGTTTCATACGATCAGAGTATCGAAAAAGTGAATAAAAGTCATTTACTGGGGGTGCCATTAGGCGCCTAAATTGGACCCACCCAACCCCCGAATTTATGCCTTGCCGCGGTGACCTAGGTCTGGCTAAAAGAGCTTCATGTCACTCGCGCCCCATATTCTCGAAAACGCACAGCTCGCAGCCGATCGAGGCTGGAAAGCTTCGTTCTTCTTTCAGGACGGCACCGCCATTCATGGCGCGTACATCACGGCGTGTGATTGGGAGCAGGGCGCTGTCGCGGTCGAACGCGTCGGCGAGCGGCACCTCCAGCCGACGCTCATTTTTCTCAAAGATCTTTCAAAGGTCGAAGTCGATTGGGCATAATCGGCCATGCGAATTCTCGTCGTTGAAGACCAGAAAAAGATGGCGGGCTTTCTCAAAAAAGGCCTGCAGGAAGTCGGCTATTCCGTCGATCTCGCCGAAACAGGTGCCGCCGGCGAGCAGCTCGCGGCCGATAATCCGTACGATCTCATCATTCTCGATGTGAACCTTCCCGATCAAAGCGGCCTCGATACCGCACGGCATATGCGGGGCGACGGTTACACCGGTCCGCTACTCATGCTGACCGCGCTCAGCGGAACCAAAGACAAAGTGCGCGGGCTCGATGCCGGCGCCGACGACTACCTGACAAAACCGTTCGCGTTCGAGGAGCTTCTCGCGCGGGTGCGCGCGCTCTTTCGAAGGGGCGGAACGGCCGAGACGTCAAAGCTGCGTTTCGCCGAGCTCGAGATGGATCTGCTTGCGCGCAAAGTGACGAGGCACAATAAGCCCGTCAACGTCACCGGCAAGGAGTTCGCGCTGCTCGAGTATTTCATGAGAAATCCGAACCGGGTGCTCACGCGTACCGAAATCAGCGAGCACGTATGGGACGTCCACTTTGATACCGAGAGCAACGTGATCGACGTATACGTCAATTTCTTGCGCAAGAAAGTCGATCAGCCGTTCGGAAAGAAACTCATACACACAGTCGTAGGGCAGGGATATATTCTCAAGGACGAGGGATGATTTGAGCATCCGGGTCCGTCTCACAATACTTTTCGTCGGCATCTTCACGGTCACTCTGCTGATCTTCAGCTCGCTTCTCTACAACGCTTTTTCCGAGACTCAGCAGCGCGAATTCGACGTCGCACTCTACAATCATGCAGTCGACATCGCGAACTCCCTCGATTTCGACTTGTTCGGCTCGCTTTCGATCGATGCCCGCAACATCTATGACCAGCAAAAGCTTTTGCCGTTTTCGCTCGGCCGCTCGCTCCTGCAGATTCGCCGGCTCGATGGTACCACCATCTTGCGCGCCGAGGAGCTGGGCGGAAACGATCTGCCGTTTCAGGAGAATGACTTTTCGGAGCTTCAGGATCGAGGGCACGGTTACGGCAACGTTCGCGCCCGGGAGCTCGGGCTGGAAGGCGAGAATGTCGCTTATCGGCTGATCAACTACGTGGTGAAGCGGCCCGGGTATCCGATGCTCATTCTCCAAATCGCGGTGCCGAAGACCCTACTCGAGGCGGAGCGGCGCGGGATTCGCGCGTTTTTCATTCTTGCCGTTCCGCTCATCATTTTGATTTCGGCGGCGGGTGGCTATTGGTTTTCGCGGCGCGCGCTCAAGCCCGTAAAAGACATCATCGCGAAAACCGAGTCGATACATGCTGACCGGTTATCCGAGCGCCTCCCGGTGCCGGAAGAAAACGACGAGATTCGCCATCTGTCGGAGACCGTGAACGGCCTGCTCCAGCGCTTGGAAGACGCCTTCAAAAGCCAGGAGCGTTTCATTGCCGATGCCTCACATCAGCTCAAAACTCCGCTGGCGGTTCTGCGCGGGGAGCTCGACGTGCTCCTGCGCGGCGCGCGCGATCAAAAGGAAGTCGACGCGTTTCTCGAGAGCGCGTCGCAGGAAATCGTCTCGCTCAGCAAGACGATCGAAGACTTACTGCTTCTCGCGCGCGTCGATGCTGGAAAGGCCGCGGTCTTCGCGACCGAAGTGCGCCTCGATGATCTGGTGCTGACGGAGCTTGCGCGGCTCGAAAAGCTCGCGAAGGGCAAAGGAGTGAAGCTTCATTTCGACATTACCGGCTTCGAGGGCGATGAGACTCCGAATGTGAAGGCCGATCGAGACCTTCTCGGGCACTTGATTTACAATCTCATCGAGAACGCGATCAAATATTCGCCGTCATCGCAGGTGGTGCGGGTGACCGTGAACAACGGCCCTCGAGTGGAGCTGGCTGTCGCTGACCGCGGTCCCGGCATTGAGGCCGCCGAACAAGAGCGGGTTTTCGACCGCTTTTACCGGGTCGCACAGACGCGCACGACGGGCGTCGGGCTGGGGCTCGCGATCGCGCAGAAGATCGCACAGCTGCACGGGGCAAAAATTACGGTAAAAAGCGAGCCCGGCGAGGGCTCGCGATTCGCTGTCGAGTTCAAAAAGGGCCTCGAGCGCCCCGGCTCGACTTAACGAAAGCTCGATTTTCGCACGATGGCCCGCCAAACTTGCAGGAACCCGGGCGCATGCACACAACGGACGTTGTCGAGGCGCGGAAAGTGCGTCGTGGTCGTGCGTCCCGGAATGCCGGTCGGCACGTTTCGCTGCTGGGCTGGCGTCGAATCAATGACAATGACGTGAGTTTCTTTGCGATCCATGCACGCAAACATGGCTTTGACTTGCGAGTCCGCGAAAAATTCCATTGGATAGGTTGCCGAGAGCTCCAGCTCGTCAACATTGACGGCTACAAACCAAGGCCGCTGGCCTCGGTCCAAATTGACGTAACCCTTCAGCTGCGTAGTTTGTGCAGAAGCGGAGTGAGCCGCGAGAAACGCGAATGCGAGCAGAATGATTTTCATGAAACCCCCAGTTAATGAATTGAATTTGGCGGAAACTATAGCCCCCTTCGGAATCGTCCGCGCCGGGGAGAGGGCGAGCTTGAAAAGATTTCGCATCTCCAGGTTTACGATTCCGAGTCGGCGTAGGCGCCAAATTTGGCCTTCGGCAGGGTGCGCCCTAAATCGGAAAGCGTAAAAGGTTTCGACACTTAAGCTGCGCTCCGGGCCTATCAGACGCTCTTCCGGGCGGTACGCGGATTGAACCTTTCGCGAGCCATGAAAAACCTCGCGAAAGCCGCTCTCGTTGGATGCCTTCTGACCACTTCGCTTTTTCTTGCCGGGGCCGCCGACGCCCAAACCCCCGCGCGCCTGACCGCCCGCCAGGTGAGGGAGCTCGGTTACTGGGGTGGCCGCTACCCCGACCTTGCCAAGCTCGCGAACCCGCCGATCGGATCCGTGCGGCCCGAGCTTCGCAAGCTTGAAAAACTCGTCCGCGAAATCGTCGCGACGATGTACCCCACGGCGTTCAAAGACTTTCAGCTCACAGTTTCAATTTATCCCACCCAAAAACCCGCGATCTTCGTCGTCCAGCCCGAGTGGCCACTGACGGGCGAGGAACCCCGGAGCCCGTTCCTTCACAAGCTGCTCGGATTTGATGCGAAGAAGCCTATGTACGAGCTTGGAATCGGGCTAGGCCTCGTCAACAAGCTCGAAACCGTCGATCAGCTTGCGTTCGTGATCGGCCGCGAGGTTGCACGGCTTTACGACGGGCAGGTCGAGGAGCGCCCCGACCGCGAGAAGCTCAGTGCGTGGTGGGGCGCGCAGGCCCATGAGTCGGTTTCGGACTTTAAGTCCGTCGAAAAGATGCTCGGCAAGTATGATCTTGAAGCCGCCGTTCAGGCGCTCGTCCGGCTGAGCGAGCAGTTTACAGAAAAGCCGCACGATGTGATCGCCATGCTGATCGCGGGTTTCGATGGCAAACAGCATGAGGGCGTTCGCATCAGTCAAACACAGGCCCATGTCGGCTATTTGCGCCGGGTCTCCGCGGACGCCCAGCCGCGCCGGCAGGTCCCGCTGCCGCCGGAGGCGCACATTTACAAAAACCCGCGCGAAGTCGCAATGCCGATGCACACGCCCGAGACTCTCGCGCAAGCCGAGCGGTACGTTCAGCAATTCATCACGCGCGTGCTTTTGAAAAACGAGCCATATGGGGCCCTCGACCTCGGATTTTTCGGATCATCGAACGAGGACAGCCCGTACAAGAAGTTCAACATGAAGTATCCGCCGTTTCGCCGCCCGAAGCTGGAAGACCTTCAGCGTATCATGTATCAGGGTGTTGATCGTATCATGAGCTCGCGTGTCTCGGTTCAGACGAAGGGCAACGCCTTGCTGCAATTCATGATATCCATGGGCCAGGCGCAGACCTTTCTCCGTCCTGAATTCAATAAAAAATCAAAGTTGTTTTTGGAGCGACACGCGAATCAGGCGCTTGCGCGCCCTTTCGTCGTCGCGATTTTGCGTCTCAAGGAGCAGGGCTGGGATCCGAAGCTGACGACGGACCTTTATTTCAAGGGCCAGAGTGAAGTGAGTATCATGAAGGCCTCACGGCCGAATTCGATGGTCTCAGACATGAACTCGGGAGTATTGGTCGGAAGCGCTTTTTTGGCGGCTCTCAGCAGATTCGAGACCGGCCGAACGATCATCGGCGAGTTGGTGCGCTCGGATCTGACCCGGTTTCCGGGGGAAACTGTCGAGAGGACCTCGAATTTTCTCCAACATATGATGAACGTGGGGCCGATCCAACGCGTGGAGGAAGACGAGAAGAAATTTCTAGAGGTGGCCGCCGAGTCGAACAAAATCATCGCCCGTTCGATCATTCCGCTCATCACGCCTGAAATTCTGAGAGAAGCCCTTGGCCTCAACACCGGCACTCCGACGCCCGAGCAGCGGCAGCATTGGTCGGAGTTTCTCCGGATTCACGAGCGAGCTGTCGAGTATAATTACCCCGCCTACTTCATCGCCACGGTCAAAGAAACGGTTGATGAAATTCACAAGTTCGCGGCCGGCGAAAAGGCCCGCATCTTCGCCCAGCTGCGC
>DASUEL010000690.1:0-3688 GCA_036275095.1 Bdellovibrionales bacterium | reverse complement strand
CGAGGCGCGCGGTGCGGTTGATGAGCTCTTTCGCGCGTGTCGGGTCTTCAACGCCCGGAAGCTGAATCAGAATGCGGTCGGTTCCTTGGGCGGTGATGCTGGGCTCGGCCACGCCGAACTCGTCGATGCGGTTGCGGAGCGTCTCGATCGAGTTTTCGACCGTTCCGCGCTTCATGTCTTCGATGTAGTTCTCGAGCGGGCGAACGGTAATCGTTCCGTCGGCCGCGTTATCGATTTGATAATTGGCGTAGTTTTCTTCGATGACGGTTCGCGCACTCGCCGTGTCTTCTTTCTTTGCCAGCGTCAGCGTGATGCGCTCGCGATCGGCGGCGACTTTTTCAACCGCGACGTTTTTGGTCTTCAAGAAATCTTGCATGGAGTGGCCCGTGCGATTTTGGCTTTCGAGCAGGACGGCTTCAGTGTCGACGCCCATGACGAGGTGCAAGCCGCCTTTGATGTCGAGGCCGTATTTTAGGCGCGTATCGGGCAACCACCACTTGCCTTCGGGATTGATAAAGTTGGGTATCAGGACAATCACGCAAAAAGCGAAGACGAACAGGATCGTGAAGATTCTCAGGTTTAAGGTGTTCCCCATGAAGTGGCTCCGTAAGTTGGTGAATAGCTACGACTTAGTTTGGGCTGGCATCTTTGGCCAGTCCAGCAATTTGACTCTTCAGAGCCTTGATTCGAACGCCTTGGGCGATCTCGAGCGTGACCCATTTGTCGGTGATGCCCTCGATCGTTCCGAGGATACCGCCCGAGGTCAGAACCTCATCGCCCTTTTTCAATTGTGTCAGCGCCTCTTGATGCTTCTTCATGCGGCGGGTTTGCGGGCGGATGATCAGAAAGTAGAAAATGCCGAACACGGCGATGATCGGAAACAGGCTCTCGAGCAGCGAGGGCTGCTGGCCGGCGGGCGCCTGCGCGAAAACCGGAAGGCTCACGAGCAAGGTTGAAAACGACGCGAAAATATTGGTTGAGCGACGAAACATAAAGTACTCCTTGAACTCTTTTAGAGAGTTGAAATGACCATTATTTCCGAAAAGAATCAAATGTTTGAGCGAGGCTGCCGGGGGTTTTACGGCGATTTTACGAATTGCGTTATTTTCTGATCCCGAAACGCGTCCCAGCGGTCTTCTTTGAGCGCCAGCCGCACCTCACGCATCAGGTTCAGATAGTAATGCAAGTTATGAATTGTATTGAGCCTTGAGGAGAGAATCTCGCCCGCCATAAACAGATGCCGCAAGTACGCGAGCGAATAGTTCCGGCACGTGTAGCAGGAACATTCGGGATCGAGCGGGTTCGGGTCTTCACGGTACTGATTCTGCTTCATGCGCACGATGCCACGGGAGGTAAAGAGAAACCCGTTTCGGGCCAGGCGCGTGGGCATAACACAATCGAACATGTCCATACCGGCGTCGACCGAAACAATGAGGTCCAGGGGCGTGCCGACACCCATGAGGTAGCGGGGCTTGCCCTTGGGCATTTGAGGCGCCATGAACCGCACCATTTCGTGCATCGATTCGATGGGTTCACCGACGCTTAAGCCCCCCAGCGCATAGCCCGGAAGGTCGATGTCGGTCACGGCCTTGAGACTCTGCTCGCGCAAATCTTTGTAGAGCCCGCCTTGCACGATTCCGAAGAGCAGGCTGTCTTTGCGGGTCATGTGGGTCTTGCAGCGGGCGAGCCAGCGATGGGTCATCTCCATACTGGAGGTGACCTCCTCGCGGGTCGCGGGGTAGGCGGTGCACTCATCGAAGGCCATGATGATGTCAGAGCCGAGCGCCATTTGAATGTCCATCGACTCTTCGGGCCCCATGAAGTGCAGGCCTCCGTCGATGGGGTTTCTGAACTCGACGCCCTTTTCGCTGATTTTTCTCAAGGGCGAGAGCGAAAAAACCTGAAAGCCCCCGCTGTCCGTGAGGATCGGCCCATTCCAGTTCATGAACTTGTGAAGCCCGCCGAGCTTTTCGATGATCTTTTCGCCCGGCCTCAAAGTCAGATGGTAGGTGTTACCGAGAATGATCTGGGCGCCCAAGTCTTTGAGCTCCTCGGGGAGCATGGCCTTGACCGTGGCTTTGGTTCCAACGGGCATGAAAATGGGCGTCTCGATCCGGCCGTGGGCCGTATAGAGGTGTCCGAGCCGCGCCTGTCCGCGCTGGGCAAGCAGGTGGAAAGTTCCGGGCGGGTTTCCGGTTTGGGCGTCGGACACGTTCATTCTCGCTTATTCGTGCGTTCGTTAATTTTCGGACCGTATGTCAAAGCCAGTCGCCGGCTGTAACTGTCTGTCTCCGGCTGTTTAAGGCGCCAACTTAACAGGATCGGGCCAGACGCTCAAGTCGCCGTAGCTGAACAGGCGAAACTTACGCGAGATCGCCCAGTGGTAGCACTGAAGCGTATGGAGCCGGCCCGCGAACGCGCACACGAGCGCCAAGAGCGTGCTCTCAGGCTGGTGAAAATTCGTGAGAAGCCGGTCGACGACTTTGAACTCGAACCCGGGCTTGATGAGCAAATCGGTCTCGCCCAAAAAGCCGCCGCTTGAGGATTTGAGTAGACCGTGGGCCGCCGACTCTACAGCCCTCGTCGCGGTCGTGCCGAGCACCCAGACGTTACGGCCGGCGCGTTTCGCGGTTTGAATTGTCTCCCACGCCGCGGCCGGAACTTCGCTCCACTCTTTGTGCATGACGTGCTGGGTGAGATCATCGGCGGTCACGGGCAAAAACGTGCCGGCTCCTACATGCAGCGTGACCGTCACGACGTGCACGCCCTGCGATTTGAGCCGTTCGAGATCGTGCTCCTTGAAATGAAAGCTCGCGGTCGGAGCGGCCACGCTCCCCGCCTGGCGCGCCCACGCCGTCTGGTACCATTTGAGATCTTCGGCTCGCGCTTTTTGCGAGCCGCGTGCGCGGTAAATATACGGCGGGAGCGGCGGCTCACCGTATTTTTCGAAGAAGGCATCATCCAGCGTGCGGTCGGTTTGCACGATGTGCGGTCTGCCTTTTTCTACGAGCGTTACGCGCGCGCCGCCAGGCAACTCAAAATCGCTTTGACCCTGAAGCTTTCGCAGCTGAAAAAGCGCTTCCCACTTGCCGTTCTCAAGCGGTTTCAAAAACAAAACGTCGAAGTCGTCGCGCACCATCACCCGGCGCGGAATCACTTTCGTGTCGTTCACGACGAGCACGTCGCCCGGCATGAACTGCGCGAGCAGCCAATCTTTCGTGACTTCGCGCGGGCCGCTCTCGCGCGAGGCCCACATGATGCGCGGGTTCTCGCTCGGCTCGGTCGCCACGAGCGATTCAGGATAATCGAAGCGTAATTCGGAGATTTTCAAGCCCGGATTGAATACCAGATTTCAGGCCCGCGCAGAACTTTTTCTGCTTGGCCGCAGAGCCCAGAGGCCACTGTCCCCGTCCCAGGCCCGGCCTTGGTTTTACGGGAGAGCCCGCGCCGACTCGAGCTTCGCCCTCGGATAATAGTTCCTCAGAATCGCTGCGTACGACTTCCCTTGTTTGGCGAGCTCACGCGAGCCCCACTGGCAAAGGCCTACGCCGTGGCCGTAGCCCTGGCCTTTTAAGTGATAAACGGAGCCGCGCTGGCTCATTCCGAACATGGTGCTTTTGATCCAATCGAAGCCCAAATGCTGGCGAAACTGATTGCCGCGAATTTTTTGGTCGGTGCCGTCTTCGAA